>NZ_JBHWDV010000005.1:0-248815 GCF_042734445.1 Streptomyces sp. NPDC059649 | reverse complement strand
TTGCCGATGCGCTCTTCCATCCACATGCGGGCGCCGCCGGCTCCGCAGCAGAAGCCGCGTTCCTTGTGGCGGTGCATTTCTTCGTTCCGCAGGCCGGGGACCTTGGCGATGATCTCGCGCGGGGGTGTGTAGACCTTGTTGTGGCGGCCGAGGTAGCAGGGGTCGTGGTAGGTGATCAGGCCTTCGACCGGGGTGACGGGGATGAGTTTGCCCTCGTCGATGAGGTGTTGCAGCAGCTGGGTGTGGTGGATGACCTCGTACTCGCCGCCGAGCTGCGGGTATTCGTTGGCGATGGTGTTGAAGCAGTGGGGGCAGGTCGCGACGATCTTCTTCGACGACTTGGGCTTCTTGGTCGACTCGTCCTCGTCGTCCTCGCCGAAGGCGGCGTTGAGGGTGGCGACGTTTTCCGCGCCGAGCTGTTGGAAGAGGAATTCGTTGCCCAGGCGGCGGGGGGAGTCGCCGGTGCACTTCTCGTCGCCGCCCATGATGGCGAACTTGACGCCGGCGATGTGGAGGAGTTCGGCGAAGGCCTTGGTGGTCTTCTTGGCGCGGTCTTCCAGGGCGCCGGCGCAGCCGACCCAGTAGAGGTAGTCGACCTCGGTGAGGTCTTCGACGTCCTTGCCGACGACGGGGACGGGGAAGTCGACTTCCTTGGCCCATTCCAGGCGCTGCTTCTTGGCCAGGCCCCAGGGGTTGCCCTTCTTCTCCAGGTTCTTGAGCATCGTGCCGGCTTCGGAGGGGAAGGACGACTCGATCATGACCTGGTAGCGGCGCATGTCGACGATGTGGTCGATGTGCTCGATGTCGACGGGGCACTGTTCGACGCAGGCGCCGCAGGTGGTGCAGGACCACAGGACGTCGGGGTCGATGACGCCGCCCGCGGCGAAGCCGCTGTCAGATGCAGCTTCGAGGGTGCCGATCAGGGGGCGCTCGGCCTCGTCCCGTACCGCCTGCGGCAGTTCGGCGCGGGCCTCGTCGGAGGCGGTGAGCAGGTAGGGCGCCTTGGCGTGTGCGTGGTCGCGCAGGGCCATGATCAGCAGCTTCGGGGAGAGCGGCTTGCCGGTGTTCCAGGCGGGGCACTGGGACTGGCAGCGGCCGCACTCGGTGCAGGTGGAGAAGTCCAGCAGGCCCTTCCAGGAGAAGTGCTCGATCTGGGAGACGCCGAACTGGTCGTCCTCGCCCGGGTCCTCGAAGTCGATCGGCTTGCCGGCCGAGGTCATCGGCTGCAGCGCGCCCAGGGCGACATCGCCGTCCGCCTCGCGCTTGAACCAGATGTTGGGGAAGGCCAGGAAGCGGTGCCAGGCCACACCCATGTCCGTGTTGAGCCCGATCGTGATCGCCCAGGTCATGGTCACCCCGAGCTTGATCATCGCGAAGAGGTACACCAGGTTCTGCAGGGTCGGGACGCTCAGGCCCTTGAAGGCCGCGACCAGGGGGTACGAGGCCCAGTAGCCCGCCTCGTAGCCCTCGACGTGGTGCAGGGCGCCCTCCAGGCCGCGCAGGGCGAGGATGCAGATGCCGATGACGAGGATGACGTACTCGACGAAGTACGCCTGCCAGGCGGTCGATCCGGCGAAGCGCGACTTGCGGCCGGCCCGGGAGGGCAGGTTCATCAGCCGGATCGCGATCAGCACCACGATGCCGAGGGTCGTCCCGAGCGCGATGAACTCGGTGTACAGCTCGTACGGCAGCCAGTCGCCGATGACGGGGAGGATCCAGTCGGCCTGGAAGAGCTGGCCGTACGCGGTGACGATCGTCAGGCCGAGGGTGAGGAAGCCGACGGCGACGAACCAGTGCGCGATGCCGACGATGCCCCAGCGGTTCATCCGGGTGTGGCCGACGAACTCCTTGGCCAGCGTGAGGCTGCGCTGTTTGGGAGCGTCGGTGCGGCTGCCCGCCGGTACGGGCGTGCCGAGTCTGACGAACCGCACGATGTGGGCGACGGCACGGCCGATGAGCGCGACGCCGACCGCTGTGAGGGCCAGCGACACGAGGATCGCGGCGAGTTGCATGAGGGCTCCTCAGGGCCTGGACAGGCGGGCTGCGTGAGGGTGAACAGGATGCTTGCTACTGAACGGTAGCTTAGTGGCCTTGTCGGGCGGGTGTGAGGGATTTCGATCTCCCGGCCCGCGGGGTCCGGGGGTGGGATCGGTCATTCGTTCGCCTCGCCACTCGTGGGGATGAGATCATGCGGGCGCCGGCTCCGAGGCGTGCCCATCCGTGCGCCCGGAGCCGTCAGTTGACTCCACGACCGATGTCGTCCGTCCCCGAGACAGGTCCATGAAACGAATACCGTGGGCGCGTGCCGCCGCGCTCGGAGCTTGTGTGTCCCTCGCGATCGCCGTGCCGGCGCTCGCCGTTCGTGACACGGAGAGCCAGCCCGTTCCCCATACGGCTGCCACCGACGCCGCGCCGAGCCCGCCACCCGTGACGGCGCAGGCGATCCGCGATGCGCGCGAGACGGAGCGCTACTGGACGCCGGAGCGGATCCGCGCCGCCGTACCGATGGACGCGGTGCAGGACGGGGGGAAGGGGCAGGACGCGGCGGGTGCCCCGGGTGCGGGCCGGCGTTCGCTGGTGCCGACTCATCGGGCCGATGCGGGCGTGGCCACCGTCGGGGTGTTCCTGATCCGCAGTGCCGACGGGTCGGCGACGCCCAATCAGTTCTGCAGCGCCAGCGCCGTGGCGTCGCCGACCAAGAGCCTGGCGCTGACCGCCGCGCACTGCCTCGCCGGCAGCAAGGGCTACCGCGACGCCGCGTTCGTACCGGGATATCGCGCCGGCGCCTCGCAGGCGGGCGAGGCGGGGGAGACGCCGTACGGGCTCTTCCCGGTGCAGGTGGGCAAGGTCTGGATCGACGGACGGTATCTGACCTCGACGCCCAGTGACGACGTGGACTTCGCGGTCGTACGGGTCGGGCCGAACTCCCAGGGGCAGTTGCTGGAGGACGCGGTCGGCGGCGGGAACCGGCTCACCTCCGTTTCGTCGACGCAGCTGGCGCGCAAGAACGTGACGCTCATCGGCTATCCCGGCGGTCAGAAGACCCCGTTGCAGTGCATGAACGACACCAAGGCGTTCCAGGGCCGGTTCCTGCAGATCGCCTGCGACGGGTTCCGTTCGGGCGTCAGCGGCGGGCCGTTCCTGGAGCACTTCGACGGGCGCCGGGGTGATCTCGTGGGCGCCATCGGGGGGTACAAGACCGGTGGGCCGACCGCCGAGGTCTCGTATTCGTCGCAGTTCGACGGCGACGTCTTCCGGCTCTACCGCCAGGCGGTCAACGACGCGGTGCCGGACAGCGCCGGCCCGTTGGGCGACGGCTCCACCTGGCAGCACGTCACGGCCATGACCGGCGGCCGCTTCCACACCACCTCGGTGCGTAACGGCAACGGTGACCTGATCGTGCGCTGGTCCGACGGCGAGCTCTCCCTCTACCCGGGCAACCGGCAGTACGGCTTCGGCAAGGACATCACGCTCGTCCGGAAGAACGAGCTCTGGAAGCAGGCCAAGGCCATCACCGCGGGGGACTTCACCGGCGACTCCACCGACGATCTGCTCGTCCGCTGGGCCAACGGCAAACTGATCCTCTACAAGGACGTCAACGAAACCAACAAGCTCCGCAACGAGATCCAGCTCAAGGCGCCCAACGGGACGTGGACGCACGCGTACGGCCTCGCCGCCGGCCGGTTCGGCGGCGGTAACACGCGCCGCGACGACCTGGTGGTGCGCTGGTCCGACGGGGAAGTCACGCTGTACTCCAACGTCGACGACAAGGGACTGCACGCCGAGAGGCAGCTCGCCAAGCGGAACACGACCTGGACACACGCCGTCGATCTCGCCGCCGGGGACTTCCGGGCCGCGGCCGGCGACCAGGACCTGGTCGTCCGGTGGTCGGACGGCGAGGTGACCGCCTACGAGAACGTCGCGGCCAAGGGCCTGAAGGGCGAACACCAGCTCCGGCCCGCGAAGTCCGCCTGGCGCAACGGCCGTTTCGTCACCGCCGGGGCGTACGGCGGCGGCACCCGGCAGGACGATCTGATCGCCCTCTGGCCGGGCGGGAAGCTCGCCATGAACGGGGACACCACCCTCACCGCCCTGGGCCGGGAACGGGTACTGGTTCCCGCACGGGTCGGCTGACGCGGTACGCGGTACGCCGTACGTGGTGCGTGAGGCGAAGCCCCCGGTTCCGTTGCGGGAACCGGGGGCTTCGGCATGGCGGCGGAGGAAGGCCCAGGGGGGATTTCGATCGACGTCCCGGACGGGAAATGACCGTGGCCGTCGTGCTGTTGCAGTGGATGACGTACTCGTCGCCGCCGTCCGGGGCCTCCCGGGGAGCGGATGTCCCAGGAAGAGGATCTCCATGAAGATCGGCATCATCGGCGCGGGCAACATCGGCGGCAACCTCACCCGTCGGCTGACCGCCCTCGGGCACGACGTGTCCGTGGCCAATTCGCGCGGGCCGCACACCCTGACGGCGCTGGCGGAGGAGACCGGTGCCACCCCGGTGGCGGTGACGGAGGCGGCCCGCGGCGCGGAGGTCGTCGTGGTCACGATCCCGCTGAAGAACGTTCCCGAGCTGCCCGCCGGCCTGTTCGACGGGGCCGCCGACGGGTTCGCGGTGATCGACACCGGCAACTACTACCCCAAGGAGCGGGACGGCCGGATCGCCGCGATCGAGGACGAGGGGCTGACGGAGAGCCGCTGGACCGAGCGGCATCTCGGCCACCCGGTCATCAAGGCCTTCAACGGCACGTACGCCCAGGACATCCTCGACAAGCCGCGCCCCCAGGGCGACCCGGAGCGGCTGGCGGTGCCGGTGGCCGGGGACGACGAGGCGGCGAAGCGGACGGTCCGCGCGCTGATCGACGAACTCGGCTTCGACACCGTGGACGCGGGCGGTATCGACGACTCCTGGCGCCAGCAGCCCGACAGCCCCGTCTATGGCCTGCGGGCCGGTGTCGAGGCGGTCACCAAGGCGCTGGCCGAGGCGTCGCCGGAGCGTCCGGCGGGCTTCCGCGCGTAACTCCCTTACGAGCGGCGGTGGTTGGTGTCCCGGCCGGCTCACGCCGCCGGGACCAGGCCGTCCGCGACCAGGCCGGCGTACACCGCCTCGCCCAGGGTCTCCACGGCGGACCGGGGCCGGATCATCACGGTGAACTCCTTGATCCGGCCGGTGGCGTCGTCGAGGTGCAGCAGATCGATGCCGTGGATCTGCCGTCCGCCCACGGTGGCGCGGAAGAGCAGCACGTCCGCGGCGGCCTGGGTGCCGTCGGCGCTGGTCTCGGCCTCGCCGCGGAAGGCGCCGACGTAGCGGAAGTCCTCGAACGTGCGCAGCAGCACCCCGAAGAGCCCCATGACCAGCGGCTTGCCCTCGAAGGGGGAGAACTTCACCGGGCTGTAGAAGCGGATGTCGTCGGTGAACAGTTCCTCCAGGGCCGGGAGGTCGCGGCTCTCGACGGCGGCACGGAAGCGGTCTGCGGTGGTCATGGGGTCTCCTCGCTCGCGGGACACGGGACACGGGATCATTCATACTCAAGAATCTGACTAGTCTGGTTCTTGAGTATCATGACCCGGGAGCGGTCCGGAAGAGGGCGACCGGCAGAGGATGACCGGCGGAGGGCGAAGGAAAGGAGGGCGGCGCATGGCGTTGCGGCATGCCGTCCTTGCGGCGCTGCTGGACGAGGAACTCAGCGGCTACCAGCTGGCCAAGGCCTTCGACCTGGGCGTGGCCAACTTCTGGCACGCGCTGCCCCAGCAGCTGTACGCCGAGCTGACCCGGCTGGAGAAGGAAGGGCTGGTCGCCGGGCGGGAGGTGGTCCAGGACGCCCGGCCGAACAAGCGGCTGTTCCGGGTCACCGCGGCCGGACACGCCGCGCTGGAGCATTTCGCGGCCGAGACCGCCAAGCCCTCCTTCATCCGCGACGACCTGCTGGTCAAGGTCCAGGCCGCCGACCACCTCGACGCCGACGTGCTGATCGCTCAGCTCGCGGAGCGCGAGAGGTTCGCCGAGGCCAAGATCGAGCTGTTCGGCGGGCTGTTGCGGCAGATGCGCGGCGACCGCGACGAGACGGAGTTCCTGCGCCACGGCGAACGCATCGGCCCCTACCTGACCTGTCTGCGCGGCCTCGCGTTCGAGCGGGAGAACCGGGACTGGTGCCGGCGCGGCGCGGAGATCCTCCGTGCGCGCCAGCACATGCGCCGGGACGCGGCCAAGGACGCTACGAGGCCGTAGTCCAACTCCCCAGCGAGATCTCCGCCGTGATGCCCGGGCCGAAGCCCGCGAGCAGACCGCGGTGGCCGTCGCCGGCGGAGCCCTCGTCGAACAGCCGGCCCAGGGCGTCGAGGATGACCGCGCTGGCGATGTTGCCGTACTCGGTGAGCGTGGCGCGGCTGAAGCGGAAGGCTTCCGGCGGCACGTCGAGGAAGCGGCTGAGGTCGTCCAGAATGCGCGGACCGCCCGCGTGGACGAGGTAGAAGTCCAGCTTTCCGGCGTTCCAGTCGTGCTGCTGCGCGAGTTCACGCAGAGCCGGGGCGAGCGGTTCCATGGTGCCCGGTACCCGCTTGTCCAGCTGGAAATGGAAGCCCGTCGAGCGCACCGCGTAGGAAATCCAGTCCTCGGTGTGCGGAATGAGGTACGAGCCGTTGCGCTCCAGGGAAACGCCGGTGCCGCCGCGCCCCCGGACCACGGCGGCGGCTATCGCGTCGCCGAACAATCCGTTCGACAGCAGCGATCCGACAGCGAGGTCCGTGGGCTGGTAGCACAGCGAGCAGAATTCGCAGGCGACCACCAGGACATTGGCGTCGGGATAGGCCGTGCAGAAATCGTGTGCGCGGTTGATCGCGGCACCGCCCGCGGCGCAGCCGAGTTGTGCGATCGGCATCTGCCGGGTGTCCGTGCGGAAGCCCATGGTGTTGATGAGCCAGGCGGTGAGGGACGGCATCATGAAGCCGGTGCAGGAGACGTAGACGATCAAGTCGATCTGCTGCGGCTCCAGTTCGGCCTCATCCAGCGCCTGGCGCACCACCGCGGGCACCCGGGCCTTGGATTCCTGCTCGTAGACGGTGCTGCGGGCGTCCAGCCCGGGGTGTTTGAGCACCTTGTCGATCGGCTGGATCAGCCGCCGGGTGAGTACCCCGGTGTGCTCGATCAGCCGGAGGACCAGTCGTAGCTGCGCGTGGTCCTTGTGCAGCCGTTTGGCCAGTTCGAGGGTTTCTTCTTGGGTGATGACGTATTCGGGGACCGCGATTGCCGGTTTGCACAGTACCGCCATGGGATGCACTCCTTGCAGCAGAACTGTGGTCCGCCCGGTGCAGTTCCTGCTCTGCAGTGTGGAGCCGCACCGGCCGCCGGTCTGAGGAATTCTGCCGGCCGCCGGTATGTCCGGACTCTTGGGAAAATGCGAGCGAACCAGTCGTTGAAGAATGAACTCTCCCGATAGGAACTCTCCCGATCTCCCCGTGTTTTGGAAAGGAAGCGGAACGGCCTTTCGGTGGCCGAGCCGTCCGAGTTAGATACGGTACGCCGGGTGGTGGATCTCCGCATGTCGCGGCGGATACCCGGCGCCCGTCGGCACCTCTGCCGGACTCACCACACCACCGGCAATTCCAGCGGATAACGCCAGATGGAACTCTGGTTCCAGCGGATTTCCTCGGGTGGCTTCGCCAGCGCCAGCCCGGGGAAGCGCTCCAGCAGCGAACCGAGCGCGACCTCCAGCTCCGTGATGGCGAGCGGGGCGCCCAGACAGTGGTGTCCGCCCCAGCCGAAGGTCATGTGGTTCGGGCCCTCACGGTCGAGGTCCAGCTCGTCGGGCCGGTCGAACCTGCTGCCGTCCCGGTTGGCCGTCAGATACGAGACATGCACGATGTCGCCGGCCCGGATGGTCACCCCGCTCAGCTCCACGTCCTCCAGGGCGACGCGCGGGATGCCCACGCCCTTGCGGAACGGGATGTACCGCAGCATCTCCTGGATCGCCTGCGGCAGCAGATCGGGACGGGAGCGCACCCGCGCCAGCACCTCCGGCCGCGACAGCATCAGGCAGGAGAGGTTGGCGATCTCGTAGGTGGTGGTGTCCTGGCCGGTGATGAGCAGGACCATGGCCATCACGGTGAGTTCCTGCTCACCGAGCATCTCGTCCCCGTCGCGGGCCGTCGCCAGGACGCTGATCAGGTCGTCGCCCGGATTCCGGCGCCGCTCCGCGGTCAGCTTGCGGAAGTACTCCCGCATCTCGGCCTTGGACCGGACGGCGTTCTCCTTGTTGTCGACGCGGAGGTTCATCATCGTCCGGGCGTGGGCGCGCAGTTGCGCCTGGTCACCCTCGGGGATGTCGAGGACCTCGCAGATCGTGATCAGGGGCAGCGGCCCCGCGAGGTGCTCCATCAGGTCGGCCGGTGGACCGTGCTCGGTCATCCGCGTCAGCAGGTCGTCGACGACGTGCCGGGTGCGTTCCCGCATCCGCTCCACGTGCCGCGGGGCGAACGCCTTGGAGACCAGGCTCCGCAGCCGACTGCTGTCGGGCGGGTCCATCACGTTGATCGCCTCGTCCTGGACGATCGGCTCGGGCGTCATCCGCGGGAAGTCGCGGCCGACGATCGCGTGCCGGCTGAAGCGCCGGTCGGTGGTCACCGTCCGGACGTCCTCGTAGCGCGTGACGAGCCAGGCCCAGCCGTCACCGTGCGGCAGCTGGATGCGGGCGACCGGTTCCTCGGTCAGCAGGCGCTTCAGCGTCGGATCGAACTCCAGGGCCTCGGCGTAGTCGAAGGGACAGTTCCAGACGGTGGAGTCGGGCTCCATGCTGACCTCCCGAAAAGAGGGATACAGGCCTTGACATCTCGATCAGCGTAGAAGCGGCGCGGCGGGTCGGCCCGGTTGTCCGGGGGCCGGAGGACGGCGGGAGCGGGCCCCTGCCCGCCGTCCCCCAAGGCCGAGCAGGGTCTCGCGCCGGTCCGTCTCCGCATTCGTCCGAACGGGTGACGCGGAGCGGCGGCCGGTGACGGTCCGGTACCCCCTCAGCCGGCCGTCTCCACCTTTCTGACCTCGGGTTCCGCGGAATTGCGGATGGCGCCCCAGCGGGTCGCGGTCTGCTCGTGGATGAACCAGATGTCGTCCTCGGTCAGCCGCCGGGAGACGACACCGGGGAAGGCCTCCTCGAAGAAGATGTACGGCGGACGGTTGTCGATGTCGGGGGAGTGGTAGTCGAGCCGGTCGTGCATGCCGTGTGCCCGGGTGATCCTGGTGGCCGGGTGGTAGGTGAGGATGTTCGGGCTGGCCAGCATGATCAGCCCGTCGTCGACCAGCCGGCCGACTTCGTAGACGGTCTCCTCGATGGTCTTGCGGGTCTCGCCCTCCAGGCCGAACAGCACCGAGCTGCCGACCGGGATCCCGGCGTCCCGGATGCGCTCCAGGGCCGTACGGACCTTCGCCTTCCACGGGAAGTCGGTGATCCGCCGGATGTTCTTGTGCACATGCTGCATGACGTCCGTCGACATGCTTTCGATGCCCATGTAGAGGTAGGTGCAGCCGGCGTCGCGCAGCGCCACCAGCAGCTCGCGCACCTCCTCCTCCTTGTGCAGGGTGGTGAGCAGGTCGGCGGTGACCTGGCAGCCGAACCGCAGCTGCCGCAGCCGCCGCCAGTCGCCCTCGTCGGTGATCCACCGCCGGCAGCCCTCGGGAAGCTTCTCCGGTCCCGCGGCGGTACGGGCCGCGTGCAGCAGGGCGCAGAATTCCCGCATGAGCGGGAAGGAACCGGTCCAGAAAATGGAGTCGTCGAAGAAGACCGCCTCGGCGCCGTAGCTGACGTACTCGCAGACCCGCTCCAGCGCGGTCTCGGCCGGCGAACCCCGGAAACGCTTCAGACCGCCGACCACCAGCGCCGATTCGGAACAGAAATCACAGTGGTACGGGCAGGCGTTGGACACCGTCATATGGGCCGTACGGGCCGGTGAGCCGTCCGGCAGCGGAAAGACCGGGAAACGGGACCGGATGGCGAAGCCCTGATAGGGCGAGGGGAGCGCGGCGAGATCGAGCTTTTCGCCGGCTATCGGAAAGGCGTGCACGGTGTCCAGGTCCAGGGCGCACACCAGGGAATTTCCCGGCACGCGGAGGCCGGCGGCGCCGAAGAGCCGCAGAATACGGACCACCTCACCGACCGTGGCCCGGGTGCGGTCCAGGTCCATGGCCAGCGCGATCGCCTTCATCAGCAGGTCGAGGGCGAACTGCCCCTCACCGCTGACGCAGAAGTCCACCACCGCCTCCGCCCGCCGGTCGTCGATGGCCTGGAGGGTGGAGCTGTATTCCAGCACCACGGACCGCTTCGCCGGGACGTACCGCATCGTCTCGTCCATGTGCCGGCCGCCGAACACCACCAGGCAGTCCGGCAGTTCCTGCTTCACGATGCGGGCCATTTCCAGCGCGTACCGGTGGCCGGGGGAGACCGTACTGACCAGGAACACCCGCGGCCGGTGCCGGCGGAGTTCGGCCCGCAATTCCGCCCGGGCCTCCGCGTCCCACACCCGCGGGTCGAAGACCGTGGCGTCCGACGTCCCCGTGCTCGCGCGCTGCGACGGAAGCCCATGTTCCGCGCTCAGCCGGTGCACTTTCGACGGCGGCTTTCCCCAACTGGGGCAGAGATCGCTGAACGGGGTGTCCTTTCCGGCGCCGAGCCGGGCGGAACGCAACGCACTGTCGACCGGAACGCTCAACGCCGCATAAAGACACATCGGATCGCCCGGATACGTGATTTCCCCTTCCGGTGACGTCATGACCGGGGCGAGCGCCGAGAGCACCGGAAAACTCCGTGCGTGCCAGGGCACCTCGGCGGGCCCGGCGCAGCCCGCCCGCGCGACCAGTTCGGCGATCCGCGACTCGCGCAGCCGCGTCAATTCCCGGGCGGAATCCGCAGCCATGTCCGCGGCGGTGCGGAAGTCATCGTGAACGACCGTCTGGCGTATGAGCATGCGTAACTCCTGATCGGTGGTCAACTCGGAGGAGGAAGCTCGGGAGTTCTCGGCGCTTTTCGGGGCATCCGGTGCGCGGGCCCGGCGGTGGGGGGAGGGCCGGCCGGTGTGCCCGGCGGCGCGATGGAGAAAAGTAATGCCGTTCCCCCGAGGGGGAGCAAGCCTTTCGCGGTACGGCCCGGCCGTCCGGTTCTTTATCGGCCGGGCGGAGCCCTTCCGCCTTGTCCGCCATTTCCGGCCGGTCCTACAGTCCGGGGATGGCAGCCCACACCTATCGCGCGCTCCTCACCCGGCACGTGCTGAGCTGGGCCGCGGTCGCCGCCGCGGCGCGCATGCCGGTGGCGATGGCCCCGCTGGCGCTGGTCCTCCTCGTTCGGGAACGGCCCGGCGGCTATGTGCTGGGGGCCGAACTCGCGGCCGTCTACGTGGTGGGTGAGGTTATCGGCGCCGCGCTGCTCGGGGCGAGACTGCGGCCCGACCGGGCCCGGCGCCATCTCGCGGGCGGACTGGGCGCGGGCGCTGCGGCGTTCGCCGGCCTGGGACTGCTGCCCGGCGCCCCCGATCTCCTGCTCGGCGCGTTCGCCCTGGTCGCCGGGGCCGCCCCGGGCGCGTCCCCCGGCGGCCTGCGCACCCTGCTGACCGAGCACGTCGAGCCCGGCCTGGTCACCAAGGCGCTCAGCGCGGAGGCCACCCTCTCCTACGCGGTCTGGGCCGCCGCGCCCGCCGCGGCCGGCGCCCTGGCCTTCGGCGTGGCCCCGCACGCCCCGCTGCTGCTGGCGGCGGGCCTGATGGCGCTGTCCGTCGCCGGACTGTGGGCGCTGCCGCCCGGCTGGCGGACGGACCCCGCCGACCGCGCCGGCGTCCCGATGCTCCGGACCCTGGCCGCGGCCTGGCCGGTCTATGTCTCGGGCGCCGCGGCCATGTCGCTGCTCGCCCTGGCCGAACTCGTCCTGCCCGCCCTGCTGGAACAGCGCCGCCTCCCGGTCGGCTGGTCCGGTCCGCTGCTCGCCGGGTACGCCCTCGCCTCCGCGGCCGGATCGCTGCTCTACGGGCTGCGCAGCTGGCCCGGCCGCCTCGGCACCCAGAGCCTGGTCCTGCTGCTCGGCGTCGCCGCCTGTGTGGCCGCCGCCGGGGTGGTCCCGCTGCTCGGCGGGATCGCGGCGGCGCTGTTCCTGGCCGGGCTGCTGCAGGCCGGGCTGCAGGTGACCCGGGCGCTGGGGCTGCGCGCCGTACTGCCGCAGAGCGCGCTCGCCGCGGGCTACTCGATGATGTACTCGGTGGTCGGCGCCGGATACGCCGCCAGCGCCTCGCTCTCCGGTGTGGTGCTGGGACTGGCCACGCCCGGCACCGCGATCCTCGCCGGGGTGCTGCTCACCCTCGTCCTCACCGCGGCCGCCGCGGCCGGTGAACTCCGGCTGGTCCGGGCCGGGGAGTACGCACCGGCCGAGCGCTGAACCCCGCACCACCGCCGCCATCCCCCCGCCCGGGCCGTCAGGCCGCCGCTGTCCCCAGCGCGGCGATCCGGGACGGCAGGCCCTGCCACACCTCCGGGGTGTAGAAGTGCCCGCCCGGCAGCTCGTCATGGCGGAACGGGCCGGCCGCCAGCTTCCGCCACTGCCGCGCCGTCCGCGGATCGATCACCTCGTCGGCCGCCCCGGTCAGCACCTGCAGCGGTGCCCGCACCGTCGCGCCCGCCCGGTGGTAGAACGAGTCGCGCACCCGGAGGTCGGCCCGCATCAGCTCCACGGCGATCTCGCACAGGTCCGGGTCGCCCAGCACATGCCCGGGCAGCAGCCCGAACTCCCGCATCCAGGCCATGAGTTCGTCGTCCGACTGGTGCTGCGCCGGGAACATGTCCTGCGGGGTGAGCCCCCGGCTGGGCGCGTTGGCCGAGGACACCACGACCGCCGCCGGGGCCGGCCCGCCGCGCTCCTCGATCCGCGCCGCGACGTCGAAGGCCATCCAGCCGCCCATGCTGTGCCCGAAGAGGACATACGGCAGGCCGGCGGCGGAGAGCACCGCGGCGACCGCGTCCTCGGCCAGTTCGTCCCAGTCCCGGGCGTGGTCCTCGGCGAACCGGCCCTCCCGCCCCGGGTAGCAGACCGCCGCCAGCTCCGTGTCGGGCGGCATCACGTCCGTCCAGGCGAGGTACGAGCCGGCCCCGCCGCCGCAGAAGCCGAGGCAGACCAGCCGCCGCGTGGCGTCCGGGACCGGCTGGGGGCGGACCACGATGGTGTCCTGCATGGGTCGTCTCTCCTCGGGAGGCGGAAGCGCTGCTCGGCGGTGGCTGTCCGTACGGGGACCGGGCTGGGACCGGGCGGGACGGCGCTCAGCCGGCCGGTGCGGAGGTGTCGTGGTGGCGCTGGACGTGCTGTGCCAGGTCCCGCAGCCGCGGGTGGCGGTAGACCTCCTTGACCGAGATCACCACGCCGAGGTTCCGCTTGAGCCGCCCCACGACCCGCAGCGCCATCAGCGAGTGCCCGCCCAGGGCGAAGAAGTCGTCGTCCGCGCCGACCCGCTGCCGGCCCAGCACCTCCGACCACACCTCGGCGATCAGCTTCTCGAACGGGCCGTCCGGCTCGGCGGCCGCTCCGTCCGGGGCCCCGGCGGCGTCCGCCGGCTCCGGCAGCGCGGCCACGTCCAGTTTCCCGTTGGCCGTCAGCGGCAGCGCGTCGAGCAGCACCCAGTGCGACGGCACCATGAAGTCCGGCAGCACCGAGGCGAGATGGTCCCGCAGCCGGGCGGGGTCGGGTGTCGTCCCACCGGCCGGCACCGCGTACGCCACCAGCCGCTCACCGGCCGGCCCGTCGTCGCGGACCACGACGGCGGCACTGCCGACGCCCTCGGACGAGACCAGCGCATGCTCGATCTCGCCCGGCTCGATCCGGAAGCCACGGAACTTCACCTGGCGGTCGGCCCGGCCCAGGAAGGCCAGGCGGCCCCCGGCGAGGCGCCGCACCCGGTCGCCGGTGCGGTACATCCGCTCGCCGGGCCCGCCGAACGGATCGGCGACGAACCGTTCCGCGGTCAGCGCCGGGCGGCCGGCGTAGCCGTGGGCCAGCCGCGGCCCTGCGACGTACAGTTCGCCCTCGGCGTCCTCGGGCACCGGGCGGAGCTCCTCGTCGAGCACGTACAGCCGGCCGCCGGGGAGGCTGTCCCCGAGGTGCGGGGTCTCGCCGGTCATCCACCCGACCGTGGCGTCGACCGTGCATTCGGTCGGGCCGTAGAGGTTCAGGGCCTCCGGGCCGCCCGCACCGGCCGCCTCCGCGAGCTCCCGCCAGGTCCGCGCGGGCACCGGTTCGCCGCCCATGAACAGCCGGATCCGCCGCCCGTCGGCCCGTGGCGCGGCCAGCGTCCCGCGTAGCAACTCCCAATGGGACGGGGTGAGATCGAGGTCGGTGACCGCGTGCTGATCGAGCACGGCGGCCAGCCGGGCCGGGTCCTTGCGGTCCTCCTCGGTCAGCACGACCACGGTGTCGCCCCGGCAGACCCGGGCCCACTGCTGCACCGACGCGTCGAAGGACACACTGGCGTTCCAGGCGACCACCCGGGGCCCGGCCGGGTAGGCGCCGGCCTCCTCCAGGCCCGCCAGCAGCGCGGCCACCCCGCCGCGGGACGCCTCCACGCCCTTGGGGCGGCCGGTCGAACCGGAGGTGTAGATCAGGTAGGCGGGATCGAGCGGACTGCCGCCCACCGGGTCCGCGGGAAGGCCGTCCTCCGGCGCCTCGGCGTCGTCCGGGACGTCCGGATCGAGCACCACGGCCCCGGCCGCCGCCCCGAGCGGGGTGCCCTCCTCGGCGAGCAGCGCCGCGATACCGGCGTCCCGCGCCATGAACGCAAGCCGCGCCCGTGGATAGTGCGGATCCAGCGGTACGTATGCGGCACCCGCCCGCCACACCCCCAGCAGCGCCACGACGAGCCGGGCCGTGCGGGGCAGCGCCACCCCGACCCGGGCGCCGCGGCCGATTCCGCGGGCGGCCAGCGCACGGGCCAACCGGGCGCTGCGACGGTCGAGTTCGGCGAAGGTCAGGGCGCCCGCGCCGTCCCGTACCGCGATCCGCTCGGGGTGCTCGCGCGCCACCCGGGCGAACCGCTTGACGGCGTCGACCGGCTCCGGACGGAGGTCAGCCATGAACAGACTCCTTGTGCCGCGCGGGGGCGTCCCGCGGAGGGGAGGAAAGGGAAGGGCGGTCCGGTGGGCCGTGCGGTGGCCGGTCAGCCGAACGCGGCGGCCGGCGGCACGGTGGGCCGGCAGTCGGCGAGTTCGACCGGCGCGCCCATCGACACCGCGATCCGGCGGTCGCCGCGGAACGGGTCGCGGCCGTGCGCGGTGAGGATGTTGTCGACCAGCAGCAGATCGCCCGGCTGCCAGGGCTCGCGGACCGTCGCCGCGTCGTACGCCGCCTGGACGGCCGCGAGGTCCTCCCGCGTCAGCGGGCTGCCGTCGCCGAAGGCCGTACGGAAGGGCAGCCCGTCCGGGCCGAACTCGTCGAGCAGGATCTCCCGCAGCTCCTCGTCCAGCGACCACTCGTTCCAGAAGACCAGGTGGTTGAACCAGACCTCGTCGCCGGTGACCGGGTGGCTGATGACGCCCGGCCGTACCTGGCCGGTGCGCAGATTGCCGTCCTCCTGCCAGGCGTGCGCGATCAGGTTGTCCGCGCAGTAACGCTCCACCGCCGCCGGGTCGTCGGAGCCGAACGCGCTGCGCCAGTCGGTGGAGATGTGGTCGGAGTAGCTGCGGCGGAGCAGCCAGCCGGTCTGCCGCATCTTCGCCACCAGGGGAGCGGGGATGCCGTCGAGCACCTTGCGGCAGTCGGCGACCGGGGTGGCGCCGCCCTCCTCCGGCGCGGTCAGGCAGGCGAACAGCAGCAGACCGGGGAAGGTCAGGGTGTAGCTGTTCTCGTTGTGCATATGGATGCGCTGGGACGCCGGCAGGTCCGTGGACGAGTAGACGCCGTGGCCGAAGTCGCTGCGCGGGGTGGCCTTCTCGCGGTACGGCGTGGACTCGGGGATGAGCACGTCACGGACCGCGGCGACATCACCGACCTCCGTCAGGGGCAGACCGCGCAGATAGACCGCCCCGTGGGTGTGCAGCGCCCGGGTCAGTTCCGGGCGGGCGGTGGTGAGCCAGGCACGGGCCTCGGCCATGTCGGCCAGGCCGGGTATGCGGGCCAGTACGGGTTTTCCGGGGGCGAGTTCCCAGGCGAGCGACGGGGAATCCGGCAGGTTTGCAGGACGCACGTTCAGCACCTTTCACTCAGCGCCTTTTCGGGTACGGCATTCCGGGGCAGCGGGGGTCAGCCGCTGTAACTGCCGAGCGCATTGTTGGCCGCGAGGTCCAGCCGGTCCACCATCCAGGTTTCCAGGCTGCTGTCGCTGCGTTCCGCGGCCGCGCGGTACCGGGCGATGCGTTCCGGGGTGAGCTGAATTCCGACGGATGCGGTTTTGCGGGTGGTGGCCGGTTCGGTTTCCCGGGCGGCCCGGACGTTCGCCCGTAATTGATTGCGCGACCAGCCCAGTTCCTCGGCCCGGTTGAGCCAGTAGTCTTGCTCATGCGGCGGCAGCGACGCCACCTCCGCGTGGTGGTGGAAGCTGAGGCCGTCCCGCCGGCGGGACACCTCGAACCGCCGGGCCACCCAGGCGTAGTTGCGCAGTGTCTGGTAGTCGAGGCCGACCGCGTCGACCGCCCTGCGGTAGCGGTCGGTGTAGCGCCACTGGCCGTAGATCAGCCAGTCGCCCAGGCACCAGGCCGACGAGTTGGCGACGGCCGAGATCCTCCGGCCCGCGCTCTTCCAGGCGTCGTAGCTGACCGCGGCGGGGATCTGGAGTCCGACGCGGGTGACGAACACGCCCCGCGCGGCGTCGTCCGGTGTGGTCTGCCGGGCCCGTACGGCGGGGAGTTCGGTGATTTCCTTGCCCGACCCGGCGCGCGGAGCGGTGCCCAGGGCCGCGGACGATGTGCTCAAAGCTTCTCCTCGGTGCAGTTGCTTCGAACCGGACGGATGCCGTGCACCGGCCGGACCGCGCCATGAGGTCCGGGCAGGTGTCGGCCGCCCGTCAGAAAATGCTCAGCCCAGGGCGTTTCAGAACGGCCCGGTGTGAGGGGTGGGAACGCGGCCCCAGGCCGAGTCGCCGAGGACGACGCCCGAGGTGCCGGAGGTGAGGTGGCCCGCGTGCTCGGCGGACGGACCGGAATGGTCAATTCCGTATCCGACGGCGGTGGCCAGGACGGCGGCGATGGTGAAAACGCGCAGGATGCGAGGCATCGTGGTCCCCCATTGTGCGGCCAAGAGTGTGGCTGGCGCCGCTTATCCTCTTCGGCCCGCCAAGATCATTGGACTGCGGGCGGGGTGCACAAATGTAACCTGCATAGTTGTGAACGATGAAGAACTGGGTCGATGTCGGTGCAATGGGGGTGAATTACCCCCAGGTCGGGTATGCGGCGATGCGCTGAGCTACTACCGGCGCATTCTCCGTGACGGAACGGCGGGCCGGGAGACCGCCCCGCCGTGCCTGCGCGCACTCGGTCTGGTCACCGACGATCCGCGAACGCCCGGTGCCACCACTCCCGTTCCGCCCGAGGCGGCCGCGATCGCCGCGCTGCGCCCCATAGAAGAGGCGATCGCCGACCAGCAGCGCACCTACCGCTCCGTCCAGGCCGCCCTGTCCGTCTTCACCAGGACCTACGACGACGCCAGGAAGCGCGAACAGCCCACGCTCACCGTCCTCAACGGCGCCACGGTCATCAGCAACGCCCTGGAGGCCGCCGTGGACCGCTGCCACGAGGAACTGCTCACCACCCAGCCGGGCGGCGGACGCCCGGAACACCTGCTGAGCGAGGCGCTCGACCGGGACCTGCGGATGCTCGCCCGCGGCGTGCGGCAGCGGACGATCTACCAGCACACCGTCCGCTCGCACGCACCCACGCTGGCCTACATCGAGAAGGTCACCGACGCCGGGGCCGAGGTCCACACCCTGGTCGAGGTGTTCGAGCGGATGATCATCTGTGACCGGCAGGTGGCCTTCATCCCCACCTCCGAGGAGCGCAGCGACAGCGCCCTGCAGATCCGGCACCCCGCCCTGCTGCGCTTCCTCGTCGCGCTCTTCGACAGCGCCTGGTCCCGCTCGGTGCCGGTCGGACCGGGCGGCGTACCGGCCCGTTCCCCGCTGATCACCTCCGACGTCCAGCGGGCCATACTGCAGGCCGTGGTGTCCGGCGAGACCGATGACTCCATCGCCCGCCGGATGGGCATGAGCCGCCGGAGCGTCGCCAAGCACATCAGCCGGGTCTCCCGGCAGCTGGGCAGCAACAGCCGCGCCCAGCTCGGCTATCTGCTGGCCACCTCCGGCCTGCTGTGGCTGCCGGACCCACCCGAATTCCCGCCGGCGGAACGGACCTTCTGACCGGCCCGGGTGCGGGCCGTACGGGCGCACCGGGCCGCGTCCTCACCGGGTCGCGTCCGACCGGTTCTCCTGCAACTCCACTGCCTCGTACAGCGCCTTGATGTTGCCGCTGCCGAACGTCCGGGCCCCGAGCCGCTCGATGACCTCGAAGAACAGCGTTCCGCGCGGGTGCCCGGACCGGGTGAAGATCTGCAGCAGCTGGCCGTCCTGGTCCTGGTCGGCCAGCACGTTCAGGTCCCGCAGCTCGTCGACCGAGTGCCGGGCGAGCGTCAGCCGGCCCGGGATCATGTCGTAGTAGGTGCGGGGGGTGTCCAGGAAGCCGATACCGCGCGCCGACAACAGCCCCACCGAGCGGACGATGTCGTCCGACGCGAACGCGACGTGCTGCACACCCGCGCCCCCGTGGGAGGCGAGGAAACGGTCGATCTGGCCCGGCTCGCGGGTGGTGTCCGGCTCTATCAGCGTCAGCGTGACCGTCCCCGCGTCGTTCTGCACCACGATCGAGTCCATCGCCTGCCCGCCGACGACGATGCGCTCGGTGAACACCGCGGCGAAGCCCAGGGCCCGTTCGTAGTACTCGACGGTCGGCCCCAGCCGCCCCGGCTCCAGACACACCGCCAGGTGGTCGATTCCGTACAGCCCGGTGGCCGACGGGCCGGGCCCGCCGGCCGACGTCCCCGGCCGCTGCACGAAGGTGTGCACCACATCGCCGAACCCGGCGATCGAGGCGGTCACCACCCCGTCCCGCTCGGCCGGCCCGGCCACCGGTTCCGCGCCCCGCCGCACCGCCTCGGCGAACGCGGCCGCGGCATCCGGCGCCCGCAGCGCGATGTCCCGGACCCCGTCACCGTGCCGCGCGACGTACCGGGCCGACGGATGCGCGGCGTCCTGCGCGGCGGTCAGCACCAGCCGGATACCGCCGGCACCCACCGCCACCGTACGCACCCCCTCCTCCGCGGCACGGGAGACACCGGGGACACCGGGGGCACCGGAGATTCCGGGGAAGCCGTCCAGGACGCCGAAGCCATAGCGCGCGGTGAACGGTTCCGCGGCCGCCGCCAGATCGCCCACCGCCAAACCGAGGTGGTCCAGGCCGAGTTGGCGAAGCGGCCCGGCAGGGGCAGAGGTCGTCGCGGACATCCGGGCTCAGTCCCTGCCGTCCTGCGCCGCGGCCATCGCCGCCACCAGGGATGCCGGCCGCAGATCCGTCCAGTGCTCCTCGATGTACGCGGTGCACTCGGCCCGACCGCGGTCGTCCAGCCGCACCTCCCAGCCCTGCGGGACCTCGGCGAACGACGGCCACAGGGAGTGCTGGCCCTCGGCGTTGACCAGGACCTTGAACGTGCCGTCCGCGTCGTCGAAGGGATTCATGGTGATGACCTTTCAGGAGGATCGAGGGGGAGTGCGCCGAGCCGCCGGTCGGGATCGGCGGCGACCTCGCGCAGCAGCCGGACGTAACGGCCCGCCAGCCGCTCCACGGTGGAACGGTCGAACAACTCGGTGGCGTATTCCAGGCTGACGTCCAGCGCGCCCGGCGCACCGTCCGGCGCGGTACGGCTGACCAGGTCGAAGGCGAGGTCGAAGCGGGCCGCGCCGGAGCCGGCCAGCCGCCACTCGTGGGCGGCGCCGTCCAGCACCAGCGCCGACCCGGCGGTGTTCAGCAGCCCGAACGCGATCTGGAACACCGGGTGGTGGGACAGACTCCGCGGCGGATTGACCGCCTCCACCAGCAGGTCGAACGGGACGTCCTGGTGGGCGTACGCGGGGATCCAGGCCTGCCGCACCCGGTGCAGCAGCTCGCCGAACGGCGGATCGCCGGAGGTGTCGGTGCGCAGCACCACGGTGTTGACGAAGAAGCCCACGAGATCGTCCAGCGCCTCGTCCGCGCGGCCCGCGGTCGGGGTGCCCACCACGATGTCCGTACCCCCACCGAGCCGGGTCAGCAGCCCGGCCAGCGCGGCCTGCAGCACCACGAACAGCGTGCAGCCGCTGGTCCGGGCCAGCTCGTCCAGCGCCCGGCGCAGCTCCGCGGGGATCACGAACTCCACCACGTCACCCGCACCGCCGGCCACCTCCGGACGCGGACGGTCACCGGGCAGCGGTGTGCACTCCGGGATCCCGGCCAGCGCGGTACGCCAGTGGGCCAGCGCCCCCGCGAGCGGGCTGTCCGGATCGTCGCGGTCGCCGAGGACCCGGCGCTGCCAGGCGGCGTAGTCCCGGTACTGGACCGGCAGCGGGGGAAAATCGGGCGCCGTGCCCGCGCGCCGGGCGGCGTAGGCCCGGGACAGATCGCGGAAGAGCGGGGTGAAGGACCAGCCGTCGGCGGCGATGTGGTGCAACACCACCAGCAGTACGCTCTCCTCACCGGTACGGAACAGCGCCGTCCGCAGCGGCAGCTCGCTCTCCAGGTCGAACGGGGCGCGGACGGCACGGGCCAGCAGCCCGGCCACCTCCGCCGGCCGGCAGTCGGTGACGGTCAGTGCGGGCCGGGCGTCGGCCGGGTCGAGGACCACCTGGTGCGAGGTCTCGCCCTCGGCGGGGAAGACGGTCCGCAGACTCTCATGACGGGCCGTCACATCGGCCAGCGCGGCCCGCAGCGCGTCGGTGTCCACCGGGCCGGGCACCCGGAAGACCAGCGGGATGTGATAGCCCGGGTCGGCGTCCCCCATCAGCTGGTACAGCAGCCACAACCGCCGCTGCGCGTGCGACAGTTCGGCCCGGCCCTCGCGCGGCCCCGCCACCAGCGGAACGCGGGCCGCCGGGCCGTCCTGCCTGCGGCGCTCCAGCCGGTCCGCCAGCCCGGCCACCGTCGGTGCCGCGAACAGGTCCTCCAGGCCCGGCCGGACGCCGAGCGCGGCGCCGATGCCCACCGCCGCGCGGGTCGCGGTCAGCGAGTGCCCGCCGAGCGCGAAGAAGCTGTCGTCGATGCCGACCCGTGCCACGCCGAGCACGTCCGCGAAGACCCGGCACAGCACCCGCTCGGTCTCGTTGCGCGGGGCCCGCCCGGCACCCTCGAACACCGGCGCCGGCAGCGCCCGCACATCCAGCTTTCCGTTGTTGGTCAGCGGCAGCCGGTCCACCACCACACAGGCGGCGGGGACCATATGGCCCGGCAGGGCCAGCCGCAGCCCGTCCAGCAGCCGGGCCGGCCAGTCCTCCCCGACGGTCCCGGCGGTGGCCGGCGCGGCCGGGACGACGTACCCGACCAGATTCCGGCCGCCGTGGTGGTCGGGCAGCGGCACGACCGCGGCCCGGGCGACGTCGTCCCGGCGGGTCAGCTGGTGCTCGATCTCCCCGAGCTCGATGCGGAATCCCCGCAGCTTGATCTGGTTGTCCTCGCGGCCGAAGTACTCCAGCAGCCCGTCCGCGCGACGCCGCACCAGATCGCCGGTGCGGTACATCCGGCTGCCGTCCGCCGCGAACGGATCCGCCACGAACCGGCCCGCGGTCAGCTCCGGCCGCCCCCAGTAGCCACGGGCCACGCCCCGCCCGGCGAGGTACAGCTCGCCCACCTCGCCCGGGCCGACCGGCAGCAGCCGCTCGTCCAGCACATGGGTGCGGACACCGGCCAGCGCCGAGCCGATCGGGACCGGCCCGTCGCCCACCTCCGTGATCAGATGCCGGGTGGCGAAGACGGTCACCTCGGTCGGCCCGTAGACATTGACCACCGACCCCGGACCGGAGGCCGCCAGCGTCCGCGCCACCGCGCTGGGCGAGGCCACCTCGCCGCCCATCCACACCTGGCAGCCGTGCGCGAAGGCCTCCGGGGCCTCCTCCGTCATCAGGTTGAACATCGACGGGGTGATGAACGTGGAGGTGATCCGCTCCGCGACGACGGTCCGCACCAGCGCGGCCGGATCCAGCCGCCCCGGCGGTGCGACGACCACGGTCCCGCCGCGCAGCAGCGGCACCAGGATCTGGTACACCGACGCGTCGAACTCCAGCGGCGACTGCAGCAGCACCCGCGCGTCGATACCGGCCCAGCAGTCGTCGGCCGCGAACTCCACCACGTCCCGGTGGCTGACGGCCACGCCCTTCGGACGGCCGGTCGAGCCCGATGTGTGGATGACGTACGCGAGTTGGTCCGGTAACACCGGCGGCGGGGGCGCCGCGGGGCCGGCCGGCGCGCGGTCCAGCAGTTCCCCGACGACCCGCACCGCCACCCCGGCGAGGCCGTCGGCGGGATCCTCGGCGCAGCTCGCGCGCAGCGCCGCGGCCCGCTCCGCGGTGTCCACCAGCACCAGCCGGGTACCGCACTCGCCGATCACGGTCCGCAGTCGGGCGGCGGGGGAGCGGACGTCCAGCGGGGCATAGGCGCCGCCGGCCTTCAGCGTGCCGAGCAGTGCGACCACGACGTCCGGGCCGCGCTCCATCAGGATGCCGATGCGGTCCTCGGGGCGGACGCCGCAACCGGCCAGGGCGCGGGCGAGGGCGTCACTGCGTTCGTCGAGCGCACCGTAGGACAGCGCGGCACCGCCGCCGTGCCCGACCGCGGGCGCGTCCTTCCGCTCGCCCACCCGCGCGGCGAATACCGAGGTGATGGTGCTCGACGCTTCCGTGCTGGTGCTCGGCGCTTCCGGCAAGCCGAATCCCCTTTCGGCGCGGACGGGTTGACCCGGATCTGCCGGCGGCTTCCACCGTGGTCCGGCGACGGCGCTCGGCAACGTAGGTCGGCGTCGGAAGGGGTGTCAAGGAACCCGTGATGTCCCGCCGGCGGGACACCGGATCGTGCTTGTGCGGATTCCCGGCGGCCGGTTGAATGACCGCCGCATCGCCTTTTCGCACATTCCTTTTGCATTTCCGGAAGAGCGCAATGGGATGAGGTCTTCCCGATGACACTGGACGGCACCGGCGCGACACCGCACGGTCCGCGCGGCGCGCGCGAGGAGATCCTGCGCGGTCTGTTCGCGGAGGTCCTCGACGCCCCCGACGTGACGGTCGACGACAACTTCTTCGCCCTGGGCGGGACCTCGATGCTCGCCGTCCGGCTGATCAACCGGATCCGGGCGGTGCTCGGCGTCAAGATCGGTGTGCGGGCGCTGTTCGGCGCCCAGACGGTCGCCAAGCTCGCCGCCCACCTCGCCGCCGACGACCCCGTACACCGCCCCGTGACCCGGGTCGCGCCCCGCCCGGAGCCGGTACCGCTCTCCGCCGGCCAGCGCGGCCTGTGGTTCCTCGACCGGCTGGCCGGCCCCGGCGCGACCTACAACATCCCGGTCGTCACCCGGATCACCGGCACCCTCGACGACCGGGCGCTGGCCGCCGCGCTCGGCGACGTCGTCACCCGCCACGAGGCGCTGCGGACCCTCTACGGCGAACGGGACGGCGAGCCGGTCCAGCGGATACTGCCCGCCGACCAGGTGCGCATCGACCTGCCGGTGACCGACCGCACCCCGGACACCCTGCCCGCCGCGGTGGCCGCCGCCGGCGCCCATGTCTTCGACCTCACCGCCGAACTCCCGCTGCACACCGAGCTGTTCCGCACCGCACCGGACCGATGGGTGCTGGTCCTCGCGCTGCACCACATCGCCTGCGACGGCTGGTCGGTGAGCCGGCTCGGCCGCGACCTGTCCACCGCGTACGCCGCCCGGCTGCACGGCCGGGCACCCGACTGGGAGCCGCTGCCCGTCCAGTACGCCGACTTCGCCCTCCGGCAGCGCGCCGCACTCGACGAGGAGTCCGCGCCCGACTCCCCGGTCGCCCGCGGACTGGCCCACTGGCGCACCGCCCTGCGCGACCTGCCCGAGGAACTGCCGCTGCCCGCCGACCGCCCCCGCCCGGCCCGGGCCGGCAGCGCCCACGGCACCCTGCGCCTCCCCGTCGACGCCGCCACCCGCGCCGGCATCCGGCACCTCGCCCGGACCGGTCACGCCACCGAACTCATGGTCGTCCAGGCCGCGTTGGCCGCCCTGCTGACCCGGATGGGCGCCGGCACCGACATCCCGCTGGGCACCGTCGTCTCCGGCCGCACCGACGACACCCTCGACGACCTGATCGGCTTCTTCGTCAACACCCTGGTACTGCGCACCGACACCTCCGGCGACCCCACCTTCGCCGACCTGCTGGCCCGCGTACGGGACACCGACCTGGCCGCCTTCAGCCACCAGGACCTGCCCTTCGACCGGCTCGTCGAGGAACTCCAGCCACCCCGCTCGCTCTCCCGGCACCCGCTGTTCCAGGTGATGCTCTCCTGGGCGTACGGCGGCGACCTCGGCCTGGAACTGCCCGGCGCCACCTGCGCCACCGACCGCGCCCAGGCCCAGGGCGCCAAGTTCGACCTGGAATTCGCCTTCGACGAGCGGCCCGACCAGGACCTGTTGGAACTCTCCCTCACCTACGCCACCGCCCTCTTCGACGAGCCCACCGCCCGGGCCCTGGGCGAGCGGCTGCTCCGGCTGCTCGACCGGGCCGCGGCCGACCCGCAGCAGCACCTCGGCGCACTCGACCTGCTCTCCGCCACCGAACACGAGCAGGTCATCCGCGGCTGGCAGGGCACCGTCCGGCCGGCCGCGCCCGGCACCGTCGTCGAGGCCTTCGACGCCAGGGCGGCCGCCGCACCCGACGCCCCCGCCGTGGTCCACGGAAACACCGCCCTGACCTACGCCGAACTCGCCCACCGTGCCGAGCAGTTGGCGCAGCGGCTGATCCGGGCCGGAGTGACCCCCGACACCGCCGTCCCGCTGCTCATGGAGCGGTCCGCCGACCTCCTGGTGGCCCAGCTCGCCGTCCTGAAGGCCGGCGCGGCCTATCTTCCGCTGCAGCCCGCCCACCCGGAAGCCCGCCTCCGCACGGCCCTGGCCGAGGCCGGCAGCCCGGTGCTGCTCGCCGACCCCGCGCACCGGGACCACCCGGCGGCCGAGGGGCACACCGTCCTCGTCCCCGGCGCCCGCCGCACGGCGGACCGCGGCCGGCCCACCGCACTGCCCACCCCGCACCCCGACCAACTCGCCTACGTGATGTACACCTCCGGCTCGACCGGTGAGCCGAAGGGCATCGGCACCACCCACCAGGGCGTCCTCGACCTGGCCCGCGACTCCTGCTGGGGCCTCGGCCCCGGCGACCGGGTGCTCTTCCACGCCCCGCACGCCTTCGACGCCGCCACCTACGAGATCTGGGTGACGCTCCTCAACGGCGGCTGTGTGGTCGTCGCGCCCCCGGGCGCACCCGACGGACCGTCCCTGACCCGGCTGATCACCCGGCACCAGATCACCCACGTCCATCTGACCGCCGGGCTGTTCCGCACCGTCGCCGAGGACCACGCGCACTGCTTCGCGCCCGTCCGCGAGGTGCTGACCGGCGGCGACGCGGTGTCCGGGCAGGCCGTCGACCGGGTCCTGGCCACCTGCCCCGACACCGCCGTCCGCGCCCTGTACGGCCCCACCGAGACCACCCTGTGCGTCACCCAGACGTCCTGGTCACCCGGCGAACGGGCCGACGGCACCGTCCCGTTGGGCCACCCGATGGACAACACCCGGGCCCACGTCCTGGACGAGGCGCTCCGCCCGGTCCCCGCCGGCGTCGTGGGGGAGCTCTACCTGGCCGGCGCGGGACTGGCCCGCGGCTACACCGGCCGCGCCGCGCTGACCGCCGAACGCTTCGTGGCCTGCCCGTACGGCGCCCCCGGCGAGCGGATGTACCGCACCGGCGACCTCGTCCGCCGGGACGCCCGGGGCCGGCTGTTCTTCCTCGGCCGCGCCGACGACCAGGTCAAGATCCGCGGCTACCGGATCGAACCGGCCGAGGTCGAGGCGGCGCTCGCCGCCCTGCCCGGTGTCGGCCAGGCCACCGTCGCCGTCCACACCGACCCCGCCGGCGAGAAACTGCTGGCCGGCTATGTCGTACCGGAACCGGACCGGCCGGCCCCCGACCCCGCCGTCCTGCGCGACCAACTCGCCGCCCGGCTGCCCGACTACCTGGTCCCCGCCGCACTCCTCACCCTGGAAGCCCTCCCGCTGACCCCCAACGGCAAACTCGACCGCCGGGCGCTGCCCGCCCCGCGGTTCGCCGCGGACGGGCACGGACGGGCCCCGCGCGGCCCCCGCGAGGTCGTACTGTGCCGCCTCTTCGGGGAGGTCCTCGGACTGCCCCCGGTCGGCATCGACGACGGGTTCTTCGAACTCGGCGGGCACTCCCTGCTCGCCACCCGCCTGGTCCACCGGATCCGCTCCGTGCTCGGCGTGGAACTCGGCGTCCAGGACCTGTTCCGGGCCCCGACCGTGGCCGGACTGAGCGCCCTGCTCGCCGCCGGCGGCACCGGCTCCGGCACCGACCTCGGCGAGGTGCTCACCCTGCGCGCCGACGGCGACCTCCCCCCGGTCTTCCTGATCCCCGCCGCCAACGGCCTGAGCTGGGCCTACGCCCCCCTGCTGCGGCACGTCCCGGCCGGCCACCCGGTCCACGCCCTGCAGGACCCCCGGCTCACCCAGGAGAACCCCGGCCCGCGCACCGTCGCCGACCTCGCGGCCGGCTACCTCGCCCGGATCCGCGCCCTGCGCCC
This sequence comes from Streptomyces sp. NPDC059649, assembly GCF_042734445.1. Taxonomy (NCBI): domain Bacteria; kingdom Bacillati; phylum Actinomycetota; class Actinomycetes; order Kitasatosporales; family Streptomycetaceae; genus Streptomyces; species Streptomyces sp. NPDC059649. The sequence goes on along the minus strand of NZ_JBHWDV010000005.1, from coordinate 221,964 downwards.
GCACGGCCCGTACGTCCTCGCCGGCTGGTCGTTCGGCGGCACCGTCGCCCAGCAGATCGCCAACGACCTGGCGGCCCAGGGCGATGCGCCCGCCCTGCTGGTCCTGCTCGACGCCTACCCCGGCGACGTCCTCGGCTGGGGCACCACCCTCGACCCGCACACCCTGGTGCCGCTCGCCCTGGACGGCATCACCGCCGGGACACCGGACGGCGCCGACCTGCCCCCGGCCGCCGCCCTGCGCGAGGCATTGCGGTCCGCCGGCAGCGCCCTCGGCTCCCTCGACGAACGGACCGTCGGCCGGCTCGTCGAGGTCGCCCGGCACAACGTCCGGGCACTGGCCGAACACCGCCCGGCGCGCTACTCCGGACCGGTGCTCTGCTTCGACGCGGCGGCCGGCCGGCACCCCGCGGGCCCCGCCTCCGAAAGCTGGCAGCAGCTCCTCGACGGCCGGGTGGACACCGTCGCCGTCCGCGCCGACCACACCGGCATCGTCACCGCCGCGGCCATGCCCGAGATCGGCCCGGTCGTCGAGGCCGCCCTCAAGGCGGCGGCCCCACCGGACTGACCGTGCCCCGGCCCCGCCCACCCGCCGCAAGGAGGAGCATGTCCCGCCGCCGACGCCCCCCGGAGACCGGACCGCCGCAACGCCCCGGCAATACTGCCGCCATGCGCCCCAACTACCGTTTCCCCCAAGCGAATCCGGCCCGCACGGAGGCGGTGACAGGCCCGTGAACGCACACCAGCCCTCCCTGTACTGGGAAGACGGCGCCATCGTCACCATCGACCAGCGCGTCCTGCCGCACACCCACCGGCAACTACGGCTGCGCACCGTCGACGAGACCATCGAGGCCATCACCACCCTCGCCGTCCGCGGCGCGCCGGCCATCGGCCTGGCCGGCGCCCTCGGCGTGGCCCTCTCCACACAGCGGCACCGCCACCCCGACGGCACCCTGGACGCACCGGCCGTACGCGCCGACGCCCGGCGCCTGGCGGCCGCCCGCCCCACCGCCGTCAACCTCGAATGGGCCGTCCACCGGGTCCTCGCCCGGCTCGACGACGGCCACCAGGCCGTCCTCGACGAGGGCCTGGCCATGCTGCGGGAGGACGCCGAGGTGAACGGCGCGATGGTCCGCCGCGCCGCGGACCTCCTCGGCGACCTGCTCCCGGACCGGCCGCTGCGGCTGCTCACCCACTGCAACACCGGTCGGCTGGCCACCACCGCGGTCGGCACCGCCCTCGGCGTGATCCTCGAACTCGCCGCCCGCGGCCGGGTCGCCGAGGTCCTCGTCGACGAGACCCGCCCGCTGCTCCAGGGCGCCCGGCTCACCGCCTGGGAACTGCGCGAGGCCGGCGTGCCGCACCGGGTGTGCGTCGACTCCGCGGCCGCCGCCGCGATCGCCGCCGGCCTGGTCGACTGCGTCCTGGTCGGCGCCGACCGGATAGCCGTCAACGGCGACGTCGCCAACAAGATAGGGACCTACGGCCTCGCGGTCGCCGCGGACCGCAGCCAGGTGCCGTTCCTCGTCATCGCCCCCGAATCCACCCGCGACCCGGCACTGGCCACCGGCGCCGGCATCACCATCGAGGAACGCGCCGCCGCCGAGGTCGTCGAGTTCGCCGGCACGCCGGTCGCCCCGTCCGGCACCGCCGTCTTCAACCCGGCCTTCGACGTCACCCCCGGCGAACTGATCACCGCCATCGTCTCCGAGAGCCGGGTGCAGCGCCCCCGCGAGGCATCCGCACCCCCTCCCGGCGCCGACCTCCCCGACGACGGGCAACTCGCCGCCGAGGTCGCCGCCATGTCCCAGGCGCTGTACGCACGGGACTGGATGCCCGGCACCTCCGGCAACATCTCGGTCCGCTCCGCCACCGACCCCAAGACCGCACTGATCACCGCCAGCGGCCGGGACAAGGGCGAACTGACGGCCCGTGACCTGGTCGCCGTGCACGCCGAGAGCGCCGACCCGCTCGCCTCCGACGGCCCCCGGCCGTCCGCCGAGACCGCCATCCACGCGGCCGTCTACCGCACCACCGACGCCCGGGCCGTGATCCACGTGCACGCCCCCTACGCCACCGCGGTGGCCGGCCGCTGGGCCCGCGAGACCGCCGCCCCCGGCACCGGCCCGGACCCGCTCCCGCTCCGCGCCTTCGAACTCCTCAAGGGCCTCGGCCTCGCCGACCCGTCGGCCACCGAAGTGCCCGTCTTCCCCAACCACGCGGATGTCGGGAGGATAGCCACCGAGGTGGCGGACCACCTCCAGGACCGGCCGGCGGCACCGCCCGCGCTGCTCATCGCCGACCACGGCATCACCGTCTGGGGCCGCGACCTGGCCCAGGCGCGCAACCGGCTGGAGTGCCTGGAGGCGATCTGCCGGCTCGTCCTGCTCGACGACGGCAACTGGCCGGCCCGGCCCGCCCCGACACCGGAAGGAAACCCCGCATGACGCTCCTTCAGCTGATGCCGGACGACGCACCGGAAACCGTGCTGCTGCGCACCACCGACACCACGGTGATCGCCACCACCCTCGCCGGCCACGGCGTCGAACTCCGCCACTGGCCGGTCCGCGGCACGGTCACGCCGCAGGACGACAGCGACGAGATTCTGGGGCGCTACCGCGCGGAGGTCGACGAACTCAGCGCCCGCGAGGGCTTCCGCCTCATCGACGTGGCACGGCTGCACCCCAGCGACGACCCCGCCTGGGCCGAACAGGCCGCCAAGGCCCGCACCACCTTCCTGGAGGAACACCGCCACGCCGAGAACGAGGTCCGCTTCTTCGCCCACGGCCGGGGCTGCTTCTACCTCCACCTCGACGGCAAGGTCTTCGCCACGGTCTGCGAGGCCGGCGACCTGCTCTCCGTACCGGCCGGCACCCGCCACTGGTTCGACATGGGCACCCGCCCGGATTTCACCGCCATCCGCTTCTTCGAGGAGGAGGACGGCTGGGTCGGCGACTTCACCGGCGACCCGCTCGCCCGCACCTTCCCCACCCTCGACGCCCTCGTCGGCACCACCGAACCGGCGGCCCCGTGACCGACCGTCCCGCCCCCGGCACCCCGCCCCGCACCCCGGCCGGCGCGCCCATCAGTGCCGTCGTCCTCGACATCGAGGGCACCACCGGCTCGGCCGACCACGTCCACACCGTGCTCTTCCCGTACGCCCGCAAGCGGATCGCCGGCTGGCTCGCCGCCCACCGCGGCGAGCCCCGCTGGACCGAGATCCTCGACGGCGTCCGCGCGGCGACCGGCACCCCCGACCTCGACGAGGCGGGCGCGGCCGAAGCCCTGCACGCCTGGGCCGACGCCGACGTCAAGGCCGCCCCGCTCAAGTCCCTGCAGGGCGAGATCTGGGCGGCCGGCTACGCCGACGGCACCCTGTACGGCCACGTCTACGACGACGTCCCCGACGCGCTCACCCGCTGGCGGACGGCCGGCATCGCCCGCCACATCTACTCCTCCGGGTCGGTGGCCGCCCAGCGCAACTGGTTCGCGCACAGCAACCACGGCGACCTGACCGGCCTGATCGACGGATACTTCGACCTGACCACCGCCGGACCCAAACGGGAAGCGGACTCGTACCGCACCATCAGCCGCACCCTGGCCGTACCGCCCGGACGGACGCTCTTCCTCAGCGACATCCGCGAGGAACTGGACGCCGCTGCCGCGGCCGGCTGGCGGACCGCGGCGGTCCGCCGCCCGGACGACCCCCGCGGCCGGTCCGTCGAAGGCCACCCCGTCCACGGCGACCTGACCGGGCTGCACCTCCCGCCCGCTCCGCCGCCCCCGGCCGCCTGAGCCACCTTCCGGCCCACCCACCGAGACAGGACACATGACCACCACCGCCACCCCCGCCGGAGCCGCGACCGGCCCCGCCACCCCCGCCGCCGAACTCGCCGTCATCGGCGGCAGCGGCTTCTACGAACTCCTCGCCGACGCCGAACGGATCACCGTCGACACCCCCTACGGCGAACCGTCCGACGCGATCACCGTCAGCGAGATCGGCGGCCGCCGCGTCGCCTTCCTGCCCCGCCACGGCCACGGCCACGCCGTACCCCCGCACCGCATCAACTACCGCGCCAACCTGTGGGCGCTGCGCTCCCTGGGCGTCCGCCAGATCCTCGCCCCGTGCGCGGTCGGCTCGCTCCGCCCCGAACTGGGCCCCGGCACCGTCGTCGTCCCCGACCAGCTCGTGGACCGGACGAGCGGCCGCGCCCAGACCTACTACGAGCGGGGCGCGGTCCACGTCTCGTTCGCCGACCCGTACTGCGCGCACGGCCGGGAAGCGGTCCTGGAGGCGGCCGCCGCCACCGGCACCGAGGCCACCGACGGCGGCACCATGGTCGTCATCCAGGGACCCCGCTTCTCCACCCGCGCCGAGTCCCAGTGGTACGCCGCGGCCGGCTGGTCCCTGGTCAACATGACCGGCCACCCCGAAGCGGTCCTCGCCCGCGAACTCGCCCTCTGCTACACCGCCGTGGCCCTGGTGACCGACCACGACGCGGGCATCGACGCCCACCAGAGCGTCTCCCAGGAAGAGGTCTTCAAGGTCTTCGCCCAGAACACCGAGCGGCTGCGCGCCCTCATCCTGGAAACCCTCGACCGCCTCCCCAAGGAACGCACCTGCGGCTGCCCGGACACCCTCGCCGGCCTGGAGCTGCCGATCGAACTGCCCTGAGGGGCAGGTGGGTGACGGCCCTGTCCCACAGCCCCGTCCTGTCCCACAGCCCCGTCCTGTCCCACAGCGCTCTCCTGTCCGACAGCGCTCTCCGAGAAGTACAGCGCTCTCCGAGAGGTCCTGTCCCAGGTGCTGTCCCAGGTCTTGTCCCAGAGTCCTGTCCGACATACATCCATGGATGACATGCCGCAGGTGGCGTAATGGCCGGGCGGGGTCGTCCGGGCACGCGAGGCTGAAGGGCCCTGATCACGGTCGCAGGACCGTGATCACGGTCGTGTCAGGAGCCGTGGTGGACAGGTCGGGGATGGACGGTTCGGGGCCGGACGGGTCGCCCCGCCCGGTCATGGAACGGAACCGCGGCGCTCGCCGGCCGGGCCGCGGCCACCCGGCACCCGGGCGCGCGGGGGTCGTGGAGAACAGCGGCTTCGAGGTCCCCCGCCCGCCGGCCTGGATGCGCTGGCTGCCGGCCGCCTACGTCGCGCTGGTCCTGCTGCTCGAAACCGTCACCCCCACGGAATGGGCGGTCAGCTTCCTGCTCATCGCCCTCCCCGTCGTCGCCGCCTACACCCTCGGCCCCCTCAGCGTCGCCGCCTTCACCGCCTTCACCCTCGCACTGGAAGGCGTGATCGCCGGCACCCCCTGCTGCACCGGCCACAACATCCACCAACTCTGGGAGAACCACCACGTCGCCGCCTACATCGCCACCGCCCTCGTCGGCATCCTCGGCGTCGCGCTGGCCGCCCACCGCCGGCGCCAGGAGCGCCACCTGGTCCGCGCCCACTCGGTCGCCGAGGCCCTGATGCGCACCCTGCTCCGGCCGGTCCCGCACCAGGTCGGGCACGTGCTCGCGGCCGGCCTCTACCGCTCCGGCGAGGTCGGCACCATGGTCGGCGGCGACCTCTACGACATCCGCGCCACCAAAACCTGCGAACGCGCCATCATCGGCGACGTCCGCGGCAAGGGCCTGAAGGCCGTACGCACCGTCGCCGACATCCTCGGCAGCTTCCGCGAGGCCGCCTACGACCAGGGCGACCTGCTCAGCGTCGCGGCCCGGATGGAACGCCGACTGGTCCGCGAGGCCGCCGAACTGCGCGACGACGAACTCTTCGTCACCGCCGTCCTGATCGAGTACGACGCGGTGGCCGGCGAGGTGACGATCGTCAACCACGGCCACATCGAACCGGTGCTGATCTCCGACGGCGAGGTGACCCCCCTCCTAGGACCCCCCGCCCTCCCGCTCGGCCTGGGCACCCTCGCCGACGTGACGCCCACCGCCTACACCCACCCCTTCGCCCCCGGCGACGTCCTGCTCCTCTGCACCGACGGCCTGATCGAGGCCCGCGACCACGACGGCGCCTTCTACCCCCTCCTCGACCGGCTCCACCACCACTTCACCGGCCGGCCCGCCCCCGGCCCGGCCGACGTCGTCGACTTCCTCAACACCGACCTGCCCCGCCACACCCGCGTCTTCCAGGACGACGTAGCCATCCTCGCCATCGCCCCGCAGCCCACGCCGTAACGGCCAAAAAGCTCGCCAACACCCCCCGGCCTCTTCCTCCGACGCTCCCTGCCCCGCGGCGGTACGGGGCCCGTCCTGGCCACCTCCGGCAATGGCCGTCAGCGTCTCCCGCCGTTTCCCAGGGCCTCCCGCCGCCTCCCGCCGTCTCCCGCGGTCCATCACTCCGCCCACGGCAACGCCCGGCTCTCCTCATCTCCCGGCACCGAGGCGCGCCCCGAGGCGGACATGGCCACCAGAGCCTCGGCCGGCTCCCCGCCCGTACGGAATTGCCGCAGCACGCCGGCGGGAACCACCAGGGTCTGCCCCGCAGCCACCGTCTCGGTGCGCCCACCGGCCGTCACCTCGATCGACCCGACGGTCAGCATCCACACCTGCTCCCGGTCGATCACATGCTCCGGCCCGGCACTCCCAGGCTCCATCCGCACCTGCCAGGTACTCAGTTCAGCACTGCCCCGGCTCGGCGCAGCAAGCCCGGTCATGACGGCCGCGGGCGTGGCGGTGACATCTCCGGCCGACGGCGTAATGACACAAGCGAACGAGTTCGCATCCATGAAATCCCCTCAGAGCAACCGACAACTCGCGGAAACGACAAGGCGAGGACAAGCAATGACAAGCGAGGCCAAGCGAGGGTCGGGGTGAGTAAAGCTGCTTTACTCACCCTCCCGAGGGGAAAGTAAAGCAGCTTGACTCGCCTGTGTCACCATGACTCCGTGCCCCGCAACCACAAACCCACCCACCCCACCCCCCGCCCCGACGACACCAACGACCGCCCCGACGACGCGACATCCCACAACTCCACGTCACACCACGCCGCGTCACACCACCCCGCCTCCCGCAACGAGCCGAACCGCAACGCCCCGCCCGAGAGCGCAGGGCCCATCAACGACCAACTCCCCACCATCGAGCTGACCTTCCTCCTCGGTATGGCCTTCCAGCTCCTCCTCGGCGAATTCACCCGCCGGGTTGCCGACGCCGGCTATCCAGACCTCCGCCCCGTCCACGGCATGGCCTTCCAGGTCCTCCGCGGAGACGGCGCCACCAGCAGCGAACTCGCTGAACGGCTGGGCGTCACCAAGCAGGCCGCCGGCCAGATCGTCGACGACCTCGAAGAACGCGGCTACGTACGCCGGCAACCCCACCCGGCCGGCGGCCGACGCAAACTGGTCGTCCTCACCGAAGCGGCACACCAGCACCTGGCCGTGGCCGGCCGCATCCTCCACGACGTAGAAGCCGAAGCCGCCCGCGCAACCGGCCGCCAAGACCTCACCGTCGTACGCGCCGAACTCGCCGACCTCATCCGCGCCTTGCATCCCAACGACTCCCTGCCACCCCTCCGCCCGGTGTGGTGACCACGCACGCCACCGGGCGCCGCGGCGTCCACGGCATGACGGCTCCCACGAGGGGCGGGAGGGGCATCCTTGCCGACGCCTCCGATGACGCCCCCCGACGACGCGCCCGGGTGCCCCCCGACGACGGCCCCCACGGCAACCCCGACCACACCCCCACTGTCGGTGCCGACCCGTACGCTGCACCTTTGATCGAACAGTTCGACTTCGGGGGGGAATCGCCTCAGACATGGGTGGCAACGCGTGGTGGCAGACAGGCCCGTATCAGCATGATCTGGCGACGGCATTCCGACAGGCGCAAGCGGCGGAACTGGAGCAGAGCGACCATGGTTTCGAGGGCAGGGCGGGCAGGACCATAGAGGAACTGTGGACGGACCCCCACTGGCACGAGTACATCTTCACCGGCGGCACCGGCTCCGTGCTGGACTTCCCCTTCATGATCGACGCCGCTGATACCGACGACGGCCCTTTTATGCGGCCACTCACCGACCATGAGGTGCGTGCCTGGGCTCCCAGTGGTCAGCCCACCCACGCCGAGTGGGTCGACGCCCTCAGTTGCGAGCGTCTGCCCTACCCCAGACGTGGCCGTGGGAACTGCACGGTGCTCTACCGCAACGGCCGGCCAACGGAGATCGGCTACTGGGGCGTCACCGCAGATTAGCGGAGCAATGCCCCCTCAGTTCCCGCGTGCTACCCGGTTCCCCGGGTGTAGTTCCAGCTCCGTCCTTGCGCACCAGCCCCGTCCGTTGCGCTCCGGCTCCGTCCGTTGCGCCCCGGCTCCACCGGTGCGATCCGGCTCCGCCCGCTGCGCTCCCGGTCCACCGGTGTGATCCGCCTCCGTCCATCGCGGTCCGGTCCACCGGCGTGATCCGCTCGCGCCACGGACTACGCGTCCCCTCCCCAAGCCTCCGTCCTCTGGTGCGCGTTGCGGGCCATGTCCACGAAGTTCTCCAGCGCCGCCCAGAACGGTCTGTAGGCGGCATCGAACGCATCACGTCTGTCGCCCTCACCGGCCAGCTCCTGCTTGACCGCCGCGTAGAACGGGCCGGTCGCCTTCTGGAGCGACAGCGCCGCGGCTGCGGCGGACGGCGGGCCCTCCAGCTCGACGACACGCGCACAGCGACGGATCTTGAGGTACTCCGCCACCTCCCTGTCATGCAGTTCAGCCAGCGTCGCCGTCCGGTCATCGGAGCCGGGCAGCCGCAGCGCCGCCGATATCTCCCAGAACAACTCGCCCATGCGATGGGTCTGTTCGATCAGCTCCAGGTACGCGGTGCGCCGGCTCTCACGCAGCCGCTCGGCGCGTTGCGAGCGCGCGGCGATCTCCGCCTGGATCCGCGCCGCCTGCGCGCTGCCACGACTGGTGACCCAACTGGCCAGCACCGCCGTGCCACCGGTTACCGCCGCGATTGCCAGAGTCCACAAGCTGCTGTCGCCCACCCGGCGCACAATACCCAGGTGCTCTCGCAGCCCGGCGGCCGCCCGACGCCCTGTTCCGAGCCCCGGTCGCCACACCGTCACCTGGTAACCAGGCCCACGCCCGGCCGGCCATCACGCCGGTATCGAACCAGCCCTTACGACGGGAACTCGCCTGGCGGCACCTCACTCGTGGTCGCATTGCCGCCGATCACCTTGTTCAAGGTGAACGTCAGCACCGTGTACTGCGTCCCACCGGAAACCTGGACGGTCCGGAAATTCGCCTTGTCGTCGAACTTCTCGAAGCTGCACTCTCTCGTGAACGAACTCTTCCGGCTGTTCCAGTCCTCCCCGGTGGTGAAGTACACCGTGTAGGAACCGCTGTTGACGCTACGTATGGTGGTGTCGGACCCCTTACGTATGTAGACCGAGAAGGCCGTCCGCGTACCTCTGGTCAACGTCACCACCGCATCGCCGCTCGTGCCGTTCCTGACCGTCAGCCGGCCCAGCCCGCCCCGGCTGCTGTCGCGTATGAACGCTCCATTGGCCAGCCGCCGGTGTTGCGCCTTTTCCGTACGCGGCAGCCGCAGCGTGGCGTCGTACCCCAGGCTCGTGAGTGCACGGCCGGCCTCTCGCACGCTCTTCGGGCTCTCCGCCGTGCCGAGCGTCACGCGTGGCGAGTCGGCACACCGGCCTCCACTTCCGTGTGCGCTCCTGAGGTCCTGGCTCAAGGCGCGTAGTGAAGTGGCGAGTTGGCTGTTGCCCGTGGTGGCGTTGTCCGGCGTCCGGGCGGTCTCGAGGGCGTCCGCGGCGGCTTCGGCCCTGCTGGCCGCCGAGTCCAGCGCCCGGTTCAGCGCCCCTCCTTCCCGTGCCTGGTCAACCGCGTGCAGGGCGCTGTTGAGCGGTTCAAGGGCGTTGGTGAGGGCGTGCCGGTAGGACTCCGGATCGACGGTCGGAGTGGGGGAGGAGCTGGGCGACGATGCCGCTTCGGCCGCCGATGAACCACCGGACCCGCTTGCCCCACTCGATCCACCGGCCTCACTTGCCCCGTCCGACGAACACGCCGACAGCGGGAGTGAGAGAGCGAGCACCGCCGCTCCGAGAACGACGCCCCGGCGCAGCCGCGCCCGTGCCTCCGACCTGCTCCGCAATGACGGCGTACGCCGCACCCACATATACCTGGTCATGATCCCCCCTGATCCCCCGATTCCCCCGGTTTCCCGGTAGCCCGGGACCCCCAATTCCGCTTGCATCCCTCTGCATTGCTCGTACAGCTCTATTACTCGTGCAGCTCTATCGCTCGTTATCCCTGGACCTCTATCGGTGGTCCAGAGTCCCGTCCCCCAAATCCCTAGAGACCTCAGAGACCTCAGGGGCCCCAGAGGCCCTGCTTCGGTCCGATTCCCCCCAACTCTCTCCAGTCCCCCCGGATCCCCTGGATCACCGAACTTCCGGCAACTGCCGAAAAGGACCGGATCCAGAACAAAGGCTTCTCCGACCGCAGTTGGCTGTCAAGGTTGCTCGTCCGGGCTGTGGATAACTTCGTCAAGGCGGGCTAGGCCACGGCCTTTCGAGGCGTTCGCGGCCGACGCGGCAGCCCGGCCGCCAACCTCGGCAACTACGTCATGCACTCCGCCATGCACTCCGTCATGCAGGGCCCCCAGTTCGGCATCGCGGTCGCGGTGATCCTGTTCGGGGTGCGCACGATCCTGGCCGAGCTGGCCCCCGCCTTCAGGGCATCGCCGGCCGGCTCGTGCCCGGCGCGGTGCCGGCGCTCGACGTACCCATCGTCTTCCCGTACGCGCAGAACACCGTGCTCATCGGCTTCCTCGCCAGCTTCGTCGGCGGCCTGGTCGGCCTCAGCGTGCTCACCTGGACGTTCCGTTCGGCGTTCGGCCTCGCGCTTGTTCTGCCGGGACTCGTACCGCACTTCTTCACGGGTGGCGCGGCCGGCGTCTACGGCAACTCCACCGGTGGGCGGCGCGAGGCGGTCGTCGGCGCCTTCCTCAACGGCCTCTTGATCACCTTCCTGCCCGCGTTGCTACTCAAGGTGCTGCTCAAGGGGGTGGGCGAGTTCGGCGAGGAGAACACGACTATCGGCGACGCCGACTTCGGGGTGGTTCGGCACCTTGATCGGCAACGCGGCGAAGGCGGGCGTCACTGAGGGCGTCGGGCTGATGCTGGTGATCGGCGTCGTGCCGCTGGGTGCCGCTGATCCTCTTCCGGTTCCGGAAGCGCGTCGTGGATACCGGCTGGGAACGCGGGCGCCGCTCGTGACGCCCTCCTGCCGCCCGTGGCGTCACCCGGGCAGATCTCCCCGGAGCCGTCCGGCACGGCCAGAGCGGCAGCGGCGGCCCACCCCTACGCAAAGATCGCCCCGCCCGCAGGCGCACCGACTCCGCCCCCGCCCCATCCCTCCCCCCTCCTCATCCCCCTCCTCATCCCCGTCCTCGGAGGCCGGCTGAACGGACACGTGCATGAACGGACACGTGCAGGTTGAAGGGCCCCTGGCAGACTGAACGGCTACCGCGGGCCGTTTTCACCGGGCCGCCGCCGCACCCCAGCCACGCGGAACCTCCGCTAGCTCGCACTCAGAGCTAAAATTGAGGCATGGCCATGGGGGAGTTCCCCGATTCGCTCGCCGACGTGCTGGCCGGTGTCCAACGGCTGATCCGGCGCCGCCTGCGGGCCGGCCTCACCGCGCCCCCGCTGCGCGGCGCCGAGGTGGAACTCCTGCGTCTGGTCGTGGCCCGCCCCGGCATCCGCGTCTCGGACGCCGCGAGGGAGCTCTACCTCGCCGGCAACTCGGTCTCGACCCTCGTCAACCGGCTCAGCCGGACCGGCTATCTACGCCGTGAGACCTCGCCGAACGACCGCCGCTCGGCACTGCTGTTCCCCACCCCCGCCGCCTGCGCGCGGCTAAGGGACTGGGAAGTCCGCCGCAGCGCTCTCGTACGCGAACAGGTGTCACGGCTCTCCGAGGCCGACCAGGCCGCGCTGGCCGCGGCCCTCCCGGCACTGCGCAGACTCGCCCACAACCTGCACGAGGAGGCGGAGGGCTGATGACTCCCGATGCAATCCCCGAGGAGAATCCCGAGGAGATCCCCGAAAGGCACCTCAAGAGGCACCCCAAGAGGAACCTTGAGAGGAACGTCAAGAAGAACGTCGAGAAGAACGTCGAGGAAATCGCCGACGGGCCCCTCGGCGGCGCACCACATGCCGGTGCAGTGTGTCCCGCACCCGCCGCGGACGGCTCCGACGCCGTGCTCTGCCACGGCCTGCGCTACGCCTTCGGCGAGACCCGGGCCGTCGACGGCGTCGACCTCTCCGTACGTGCCGGTGAGGTCTTCGGCCTGCTCGGGCCGAACGGTGCCGGGAAGACCACCGCGATCCGCTGTATCACCACCCTGCTGCCCGTCCCCGCCGGCATGGTGCGGGTCTTCGGGCACGACGCTGCCAGGGAGCGGATGGCGGTCCGCCGGCTGCTCGGATACGTCCCCCAGCAGCTGTCCGCCGACGCCGGGCTCACCGGCCGCGAGAACGTCACGCTGTTCGCCCGGGTCTTCGACGTCTCCCGCCGCGAGCGCGCCGCACGCGTCGACCAGGCGCTGGCGGCGGTTGGCCTCACCGACGCGGCCGGCCGCCTCGCCAAGACGTACTCGGGAGGCATGATCCGGCGCCTCGAACTCGCCCAGGCGCTGGTCAGCGCACCCCGTCTGCTGATGCTCGACGAACCGACGATCGGCCTCGACCCGATCGCCCGCACCAGCGTCTGGGACCACATCAACGCGGTACGGGACGCCACAGGAATGACCGTCCTCGTGACCACCCACTACATGGACGAGGCCGACCAGTACTGCGACCGGGTCGCCCTGATGCACCACGGCCGGATCCGCGCCCTCGGCACACCGGACGACCTCAAGTCCGCCCTCCGCGCCCGCCGCCGGACATCCCCCGCCCCGGCCACGACGGTCACATCGGCCCATCCGTCCCCGGTCTCCACGTCCCACCCCCACGTCTCCGCCCCACCGCTCCCCTCTTCCCCCCTCCCCTCTTCACCCTTCCCCTCCTCACCGCTCTCCTCTTCGCCTCTCTCCTCCCCGCCCCCCTCAGCGGCCCCGTCGCGCCCGTCCGATGCCGTGCCGACGCTGGAGGACGTCTTCCGGGACGTCGCCGGCAGCGGCCTCGACGAGCAGTCAGGAGACTTCCGCGATGTCCGAAGCACCCGCCGCACCGCACACCGCGTCGGCTGACGCCCGTCCCGCCGCCGGACAGCTGAACCTGCTGCTGGCCCCGCCGCGCGCCCGTACCGGATGGCGGGTGCTGCCCGCCCGGGTCGTCGCGATGTGCGTGGTCGAACTTCAGAAGCTGCGGCACGACCGGACCGAGCTGTACACCCGCGCCGTCCAGCCCGCCCTCTGGCTCCTCGTCTTCGGGGAGACCTTCACCCGCATCAAGGCCATCCCCACCGGCGGCACCCCCTACATCGACTATCTGGCGCCCGGCATCATCGCCCAGTCGGCCATGTTCATCGCGATCTTCTACGGCATCATGATCATCTGGGAGCGGGACGCCGGCATCCTCACCAAGCTGCTGGTCACACCGACACCACGCGCCGCCTTGATCGCCGGAAAGGCGTTTGCCGCCGGAGTGAAAGCACTGATCCAGGCCGTGGTGGTGATCGTCATCGCCGCCCTGCTGGGTGTGGCCATGACCTGGAACCCGCTACGGCTCCTCGGCGTGGTCGTGGCGGTGGTGCTCGGGTCGGCCTTCTTCTCGTGCCTGTCGATGACCATCGCCGGAATCGTGCTCACCCGCGACCGCTTGATGGGTATCGGCCAGGCCATCACCATGCCGCTCTTCTTCGCCTCCAACGCGCTGTATCCGGTGGCGATCATGCCCGGCTGGCTCCAAACGGTCAGCAAGATCAACCCGTTGAGCTATCAGGTCGATGCCCTACGCGGCCTTCTCCTCGGCACCCACGCCCATCTCGCCCTGGACTACGCCGTACTCGTCGCGGCCGCCGTGGTCGGTATCGCCGCTGCTTCCTCCCTCCTGGGCCGCTTGGCCCGCTGAGCCAGCCCCCTGCCATGAGGTCCGTGGGTCATGAGGCCCGTCGCACATGACCCGTCGGTCATGAGGCCCGTCGGCCATGAGGTCCGCCGGTCGTGCGAGCCGGCGTCCCGCGCCCGGCACCCGCGCCCGGCACCCGCGCCCGCCCCCCGCCCGGCACCCGGGCACGCCCCCGTCTCCCGCCGTTCCTGCCCCGCCGACTGGCCGGCGCTCAGCCGGCCATCGCAGCCCCGCCCCTCGCAGCCCCGTCCCTCGGCGCCCCCTCAGCCGTACCCGCGACCTCAGCCGTACCCGTGACCTCAGCCGTACCCGTGACCTCAGTCGTATCCGCGACCTCCGCCGCCGTGCGCTCGGCCTGCTCCAGCCACTCCAGATACCAACTCCGGAACGTCACCGGCGTGGCGTCGTCCGAGCCGAGCCGCAGGGGCTGCATGTCGACGCCGTCACAGCGGGCGTCCGCCCATATCCGGCCCCGTTCCGGCCCGCTCACCACCAGCCACCGGCGCTCGGCACATCCGATGTGGCACAGGCATATCGCCCCGACGGTGCGGTCCTCGGACCACATCAGCGTCTCCCACCGGTCCCACCAGGCCTCTTCCGCCTCTTCGTACTCCTCCGCACTCTCGAAGTCAGCCTCGTCCGGCTGCTCCGCCTCCAACGCATCGAGCAGCTCGGCACCAGGCCCCTCTATGGGGAACGGCTCGGTCAAGCGGGTCGGCGTCGTCATGTTGCCCCCGTCGCCCACCCACTCCCAACCGCTGCCCGCCGCCCTGCGTACGGGAAAGACGCCGTAGGCCGGGCCCGCCCCGCCCGCGCCCACCTCTCGTAGGAACTCCCGGTACGCATCGGGCAGGCGGACTCCCAACCAGCGCTCCAGCTCCGCCAGTTCGTCCGCCGTGAGCGGGTCGGCCAGCGCGAAGTCGTGGCCGCGGTAACCGAATACCTGCTCCGCGCCCGGTGCCGAGCCCAGCAGCCGTACCCGCTCGCGGACCCCCGCCCATGTCTGCTCAGTCATGCTCCCACCGTACGAGGCACCACTGACAACGCCCGCCGAGCAGCTGACAACGCCCGCCGAGCAGCCGACTCGCGGCTGGCCCCGCGACGGTCGGCCGGTCCCGCGGCCCGGCTCAGAGCCAGTCCCTCCGCTTGAAAATGAAGTACAGGCTCACGCACACCACCACCATCAGCCCGATGGCGAAGGGATACCCGAACGACCAGTGCAGCTCCGGCATGTTCTGGAAATTCATGCCGTAGATCGTCCCGACCAGCGTCGGTGCGAACAGGATCGCCGCCCACGACGAGATCTTCTTGACCTCCTCGTTCTGCTCGAAGCCGGCCTCCGCCAGGGCCCGCATCTCGGCGTTCTGCTGCTGGTTCACGAGCGTGGCGTTGACGGTGAGGATGTCCTGGAGGGCCTGCCGGAAGCCGTCCACCCGCTCCGTCGTGTGCAGAACATGGTCCGCCACGTCACGCAGGTAGCGGCGCAACTCCTCGTCGATGGCGTACTTCTCGAAGCCCGCGGTCAGGCTCTCCAGGATGCCGTTCAGCGGTCGGGTCGCCCGTTGGAACTCCACGACCTCCCGGGAGAGTTCGTAAATCCGGCGGGAGACGCGGGGGTCGCCGCCGAACACCTCGGTCTCGATCTCGTCGATGTCGGTCTGCA
Source organism: Streptomyces sp. NPDC059649 (assembly GCF_042734445.1). Lineage (NCBI taxonomy): Bacteria > Bacillati > Actinomycetota > Actinomycetes > Kitasatosporales > Streptomycetaceae > Streptomyces > Streptomyces sp. NPDC059649. Next base: position 206,275 of record NZ_JBHWDV010000005.1, on the reverse strand, counting down.
CCCCGGCGACGACCGGGGCGTAGCCGTCGACGACCGCGTCGAGGATCGCGTAGAGCACGGCCTCGGGGCCGCGCTTGAGCAGCTCGGGGGCGTCCTCCATGCGGCGGCGCACGGCCGTGAGGTCCGGTGCGCCCCCGTGCCGCACGGTGATGACGAAGTCGCGCCCGACGAAGAGGTGCAGCTCGCCGAAGTCGACCTCTTCGGCGTCGTCCAGATAGCGCGCGGCGCGCAGCACGACGAACAGGGTGCCGCCGTAGCGTTCCAGTTTGGGGCGCTGGTGAGCCTCCAGGGCGTCTTCGACGGCCAACGGATGGAGGTCGAACTCCGAGGCCAGGGTGACCAGTTCGGACGGGGTGGGGCGGTGCAGTCCGATCCAGGCGAGGGTGTCCGTAGTGGCACGCTGCTGCCGGAAGGCGTCGGCGAGTGTGTCGTGGGTGCTGACGCGGTGCCCGTCGCGATACAGGGCGGCGGTGATGACGCTGCTGGTGTTCTCGGCGGGTGGTTCCTGGGGGCGGGAGTCGTCGGCGGTCTCGGCCGGCGGGGGTCCGGCGGGCCGCTTCTTGGCGGCTTTGCGCAGGCCACGCAGGCCACGCGGCCGACGGCCGGGAGGTTCAGAGCTCATAGAACCGACCTCCGTCACAAGAGGGGATGAACGGGCACACAGAATCTCGACGCAGGATATCTGCCGCAGATGTCAGCACAGGTCAGCGGCCGTGGTGCAGGATGGAACGGGACGTGGCGCGGCGTGTGTCGCGTCCGGCGAGCTTTGTATGCTTATCCCTAGAATTGCGCGATGCAGATACCGCAGACAGCCATTGCTCCTCTGGGTGAGGTGATTCGGTGAACGGCCCCGATGCCACCGACGAACAGTGGGAAGGGCTCGCCGAGGTCGTCCCGCTCCGCGGCAGTAGTGAATGGCCCTCCTGGCCAGACCACCGGGCCCTCCCGGAGGACGAACCGGCCGAGGAACAGCGGCGTTTCATGGTCATCCGCGTCCAGACCTTCGCGGACGCCCGTGAGGTCGCCGAGTACCTGATGGCGCAGATCCCGGTCCTGCTGGACCTCAGCAGCGCCGACACCGATGTGGCCAAGCGCATCCTGGACTTCTCCAGTGGTGTCGTCTTCGGGCTCGGCAGCGGTATGCACCGCGTCGACACCAACGTCTTCCTTCTGGCGCCGGTCGGCACCGAGGTCGCGGAGGCGGTGACGGGGGCCGTCCCCCGTTCGTAGGAAGGGCGGTCGGGCGGAACGGTTCTCCGGTCGCGCCACTGCATAGCGTCCGCATATGGATACCGGCAGTGTGCGACCGGCGGTCACCGAGTTACGGCTCTCCGCCTTCAAGACCCATCGCGGCGTCACCCTGCCGCTCGGCCCGCTGACCCTGTTGAGCGGCGAGAGCGGAAGTGGCAAATCCAGTGCGCTGCAGGCGTACGAGATCCTCGCCCGCCTAGGAAGCGGAGAGTCCCTCGCCCGGGCCGTACGGGACGTCGCGGGCAGCGCGTCGGCGTGTGTGCCGGCGGGAGCGCGCCCCGACGAACAGGGGAGACGCGGTTTCCGGATCGGGTGCACGGTCGACGGCCCGGCCGGCCCCGTCGACCTCGACCTCGCCGTACAGGCCGAGCCCGAACTCCGGATCGTCGGCGAGCGGTTGACCGGCGGCGGCCAAGCCCTGCTGACCACCGCCCTCACCGATCCGGACCGTCCCGCGGTCCAGGCAGCCTGGCACACCGCGGGCGCGACCCCGGTGACCCGCGCACCGCTGCCCGACGACCGTCTCGGCACCTCGCTGCTGCCGCTGCGCGTCGCCGGTAAGACGGAGGGCCAACGGCTCGTCCTGGCCGCCGCCGAACAGGTCGTGGTCGCGCTGCGCTCGGCGTTCGTCTGTGATCCCCGGCCGGAGGTCATGCGGGGGACGAGGACGGCCATGGCGGCCGGCAGCGGAGGTGCGGGCGGAACGGGAGCCCGCGCCAAGAAGGCGGGCACGGGGAAGACCGCGGGAAAAGGGGCGGCGACCCCGACGGCCGCCGGCAGCTGGGGCACCCGGGCCCGCAAGGGGGCCGGAAACGGGGCCGAGGGCTGGGGTCGCGACGCCGACGTCGTGCACGACGAGGGGCGGCTGCGGACCTCCTGCGACAACCTGCCCGCCGTACTGGAGCGGACGAGCAAGGAGTGCGCACGACGGCACGCGGTGCTGGTCGCGGCTGTACGGGAGGCATGCGCCGGCCCGGTTGACGGACTGCGCGCCGTACCGAGGCAGCCGGACACGTCGGCGGAGGGGACGGCCGCGGTCCTGGCCGCAGGGGCGTCGACGGGTGGCGGACGGAGTGATTCCGGTGCGCAGCATGCCGTGCAGGGAGCAGCGGCGGAGGAACGGCGTCTGCAGGCCGTGGTCGACCGGGGAGCGCTCGGCGAGATGCCCATCGAGCAGCTCGGCGACGGTGAGCTGCGGTTCGTCGCCCTGGCGCTGGTGCTGCTGACCGGTCCGGGCGTGCTGGCCATGGATCCCGCCGGGGAGATCCCCTCGGCACAACAGCAGATGACCGTCATGGCCGACGGAATGGACCGCTGTATGGACCGCAGGCAGACCCGCGAGCTGGTGTCGCTGGCCGTGCGGATGGCCGAACGCGGGCACGTCCGGCTGCTGGGCACGGTACGGGACCCCTCGGTCGCCGACGGACTGCCCGGCGTACAGGTGCTACACCTAGGAGCATGAGCGAGGATCTTCAAGCGCTGCAGCGACGACTGGCCGAATTCGCGGCCGCGCGGGACTGGCAGCAGTACCACACCCCCAAGAACCTGGCCGCGGCGCTGAGCGTCGAGGCCGCGGAACTCGTCGAGATCTTCCAGTGGTTGACCCCGGAGGAATCGGCGAAGGTGATGTCCGACCCGCGGGTGGCCGGCCGGGTCGAGGACGAGGTCGCGGACGTGCTGGCGTATCTGCTGCAGTTCTGCGAGGCGCTGGGCATCGATGCCCTGGCGGCGCTGGCCGCGAAGATCGAGCGCAATGAAACGCGCTTCCCGGCGGTCCGGCAGGCCCGGCCGGACCGGCCCCGGGAGGGTGAGGAGTAGCGAGGGGGCGGGACGACGGCAGTAGAGCGGGGGAGCGGGGGGAGTGGGGGCTCGGGAGGCGGCTCGGGGAGGGAAGCGGGTGGGCCGGGCTGGAGGGGCGCTGGCCCGAGCCCGGAGGATCGCCGGCTCGGGCGGTGGAAGCGCTGGCGTGCGCTTGCCCCTCACCCCCCTGATGCTGAATTTTCCGGTCATTGCCGGTATTTCTGGTGGTCCGAGCCGGTCGTGTGACGGGTGGGGGCGCTGTGGCGGGAGGGAAGTGGGGCGCGTACATATCGGACGCTCGTCACTCTCCGGAGTTATGGATCTATCCACAGTGCCTTGGTTGTCCACAGATTTGCGAATTCCCCTGGCTTTTTTGGCTGTTGACCCTCACTCTGGGTAGTGAAAGGAGTGCGGGGTGCATGCGAAGGACGAAGAAAAAGGAAGGAGGGGGAGAGGATGGACGCGGTGCGGATCATCGCGGCCAGCCGGCGCGGCCTGGCGGAGTCGACCACAGTGCAGGACGTGATCGTCGAGGCGTGGCAGGCGCAGGCTTTGGCGGAGGCGATAGGTAGCCATCTCGCGATATTCGGACCGTACGAGGTGCGGTCCCGGGCCCAAGGGCTGGGCGATGCGAGCGGGCGGTTCAGCGGGGGACTGCCGTGCTCGACGCCGGCCGGGGGCGGACTGCGTGCGGCACAGCTCTCCGAAGTGCGGGACGTCAGGGCTGCCTTGACGGGGCTGTGCCGGCTGTTGCGCGAGGTATGCGAGGCGCTGGTCGGAGTGGTGCTGCTCGCGGACGAGGAAGGTACGTACTGGACCTGCGTGGAGGCGATGGACACGCTCGACGAATCGAGAGACCGCGTTACCGGAATACTGGAAAAACTGGAGGTGCGTGACCCGTACCCTGCCTGAGAACGACCTCGGAAGAAGCCCTGAGAACAGCCGTAGCCCCGACGTCAGAACAGCCGTAGCCCTGACGGTAGTAGTCGCAGCCACTTGCAGCACCGCTATGTGCGTGCAGCACCGTCATGTACGTGCAATGCCGTCACGTGCATGCAGCACTGCCACGTGCATGCAGCACCGCCACTCCTCCCGAGGGAACGCCCTGCGCAGGCTAGGCAGCCTGCCCGCCAGCCACTTCGTCTGCTGCTGACCAAGCGACCCGCCATCTCAAGCGACCCGCCATCTCAAGCGACCTGCAATCGCCAGACCGGTCTGCCGCTGACGGCTCACCTGCCGCCGACCGGCTCAGCCACTAGTGAATCGGCTCGTCTGCTGCTGACCGGCTCAGCTACCAGTGGATCGGCTCGCCTGGCACTGAACGGCTCGGCTGCCACTGGCCTTTGTAGCCGCCCGCCATCACCAGACGCGGCCCCGCTCGCTGCCCGCCGCCCGAAGGGCCAACGGCCGCCCTGTCGCCCGCTGCTCGTTGCTCGTTGCTCAATGAGTCACCGGCCGCCCGTCTCCCGCCGCTCGCCGTCCGTTGCGGAACCACGGCCTCGCCCGGTGCAAAGCACATGAGTCCTCACAGGGCGGTCGTCGGGAGGACTCATGTGGTTGCCGGGTGCGTGCTGCCCGCCGTTATCCGGGCGTTCCCGGTTTTGTGGCGGAGGCGGCTGCGGTGGCCGTGGCCAGGGGGTCGCTAACGGGGCGGTCGAGGAGGTCGGCGAGGTCGGGGCTGGTGCCGTCAAGGAAGCCGTGCCGGATGCTGGTGGCGATCGAGGCGAGCATGGGTGGCTGGAACGGCAGCAATCCCGGCATGTCGTTCAGGAGCCTGCGCCGGTACTCGTCCAGGCCGATGGTGCGGTGCGGGACTCCGAGCCGGTCGGCTACCTGCGCTGCCGTGATCGGGGTGCCGGTCAAGTCGTAGGTGCGCCCGCTGTGTTGTGTCGGGTCCGCTGCGGTGATCGCCGCGGCCTCGGCGAGGTCCGTACGGGCGACCGCGGCCAGGGCGCCGTCGCCGAATGCGGACTCCACCCCGTCGTCGGCCCACATCAGCAGACCACCGAAGAGTTCGGCATACAGACCGTTGCGCAGGATCGTCCACGGCAGGCCGCAAGCGCGCACGAGCCGTTCGGTCGCACGGTGCGCCAGTGCGAAACCGAGGTGGTCGCCGGCGCCGGTCAGGCTCGTGTAGACGACATGCCGGACGCCGTCTCTGGCGGCAGCGTCCAGGACGGCCGCATGCCGCCCGATGACCTGGTCGTCCTCGGCATATCCCGCGGAAATCAGCACCAGGGTCGATACACCGGCAAGGTCAATGCCGGCGGGGTCGTCGAAATCGAGGCGCCGCATCCCGTTGCGTGGCGTGCGGCTGCCGCCTGTCGCGATCGCGCCGCGGGCATGCAGTGCCGCGAGAGTGGCCGAGCCGAGGCTCCCGTTCGCTCCGGTCACCAAGATCATGTCAGTCACAGACTTCCGTAGTGGTTCTCTTCAGTAACTACGCTTGATCCTGATCCGTCCGCGCACCGGTCACAAGGAGGCAGTTTGATGTCACCCACGCACACCGAGGTAACCGCCGCACCCGCAGCACCCGTTGTACCTGCCGTCCCCGCCGCATCCGCCGCACCTGCCGTCCCCGCCGGCCTCGATCCCTGCGGGCGCGAAGACCATCCGGACTGCGGGATCCGGGACGTCCTGGACCGGATCGGGGACAAGTGGTCGGTACTCGTGATCGTCGAACTCGCCGGCGGGCCGCGGCGCTTCCGGGAACTGCAACGGGCCATCGACGGCATCTCCCAACGCATGCTCACCCTCACCGTGCGCAGGCTGGAACGCGACGGACTCGTCCTCCGCACCGTGTACCCAACCGTCCCGGCGCAGGTCGACTACCGCCTGACCGAGACCGGGACCAGCCTGACCCACCTGGTCAAAGCACTCGCCGACTGGTCTCTCACCCATCGCGCCGTCATTGCCGAGGCACGGCATCAGTACGACCAGACCCACCCCGACCACGACATCCGGTAGTGGGGACCGTAGTTGCCCCACCCGCCGACGTGCTGGGCGCTGGCGCTGGCTCTGGCTCTGGCTCGGGCGCCGTAAACCACCTCATGGTCCGCAACACCTGGTCCGTCGTGCATCGTCCATCGTCCGTTGCTCGTTGCCCATCGTCCGTGGCCCGTTGCTCGTCGCCACCGTCGTCCATCCCCGGCCGGGGCCGGGCGGGCCCGATCCGACCTGAAGCGCCGCAACCACCGGCAGGCATCACCAAGCACCGCCAAGCACCGCCAAGCAACGCCGATCAAGAACCGCAAGCACCGCCAAGCAACGACGTACTGCCGCGGTTGGTCCGCCGTACGGTGTGCAGGATGGAGGTATGGATCTACGAATCTTCACCGAGCCCCAGCAGGGGGCTTCCTACGACACGCTCCTGAAGGTCGCCAAGGCCACGGAGGATCTCGGCTTCAACGCGTTCTTCCGCTCCGATCATTACCTGAGCATGGGCAATGGCGACGGGCTCCCCGGTCCGACGGACGCCTGGATCACCCTGGCGGGACTGGCTCGTGAGACCAAGCGGATCCGGCTCGGCACGCTCATGACCGCGGGCACCTTCCGGCTGCCGGGTGTGCTGGCGATTCAGGTGGCGCAGGTCGACCAGATGTCGGGCGGCCGGGTGGAACTCGGCCTCGGCGCAGGGTGGTTCGAGGAGGAGCACAAGGCGTACGGCATTCCGTTCCCCAAGGAGAAGTTCGCACGGCTGGAGGAGCAGCTGGCGATCATCACCGGCCTGTGGGCCACCGGGACGGGAAGCGAGTTCACCTACGACGGGACCTACTACCAGCTGGCGAAGTCACCCGCCCTGCCCAAGCCCGCGCAGGCCAAGGTGCCGGTGCTGATCGGTGGGCACGGTGCGACCCGTACGCCGCGGCTGGCCGCGCAGTACGCCGATGAGTTCAACATTCCGTTCGCCTCGCTCGAAGACAGTGAGCGCCAGTTCGGGCGGGTGCGGGCGGCCGCCGAAGCCGCCGGGAGGAAGGGCGATGAGCTGGTGTACTCCAACGCCCTGGTGGCCTGCGTCGGCAAGGACGACGCGGAGGTGGCGCGGCGGGCAGCGGCCATCGGGCGGGACGTGGACGAACTGAAGGCCAACGGCCTTGCGGGCTCCCCGGCGGAGGTCGTCGACAAGATCGGGCGCTATGCCGCCATCGGCACCTCCCGCGTCTACCTGCAGATCCTGGATCTCGACGATCTCGACCACCTGCAGCTCATCTCGGATCAGGTGCAGTCCCAGTTGGGCTGAACCTGAACGAGAGAGCGACTGTCAGTTGGCTTGAGGTGAAGTGGCATGCGTTGACTTGAGTTGACGTGACTTGAGTTGGCAGTTGACGTGACTTGAGTTGGCGGGGCAGCAACCAGGCCGGGGCGCGACTCCGTGCCGGAGCGGAGCGGTGCTGCCGGAAAACTGGTGGGGATCGGGGCGCGGTGCCGTAATACTCGGACGGGTGTTCCTGACGATAACCACCACCGGCAGCGCCGACCGTCCCGCGACCGACCTCGGATTCCTGCTGCACAAGCATCCCGACAAGGCGCAACAGTTCTCGACGGCACAGGGCACCGCGCACGTCCTGTATCCGGAGGCGGATACGGAACGGTGCACGGCGGCGCTGCTGCTGGAGGTCGATCCCATCGCCCTGGTGCGTCGGGGCCGGGGCAAGGGCCGGGGCGGTGCTCCGGACTCGGCGCTCGGGCAGTACGTGAACGACCGCCCGTACGCGGCCTCCTCGCTGCTCGCGGTGGCGTTGCGGAGCGTCTTCTCCAGCGCGATGAAGGGGCAGTGTGCGGCGCGGCCGGAGCTGGTGGCGCGGGCGATGCCGTTGCGCATCGAGGTGCCCGTGCTGCCGGCCCGGGGCGGTGCGGAGCTGGTGCGCAAGCTGTTCCAGCCGCTGGGGTGGCAGGTGCTGGCCGAGCCGGTGCCGCTGGACGAGACGTTCCCGGAGTGGGGTGACTCCCGCTACGTACGGCTCGTACTGGAAGGGGAGCGCACGCTCGCCGAGGCGCTGCGGCATCTGTACGTGCTGCTGCCGGTGCTGGACGACGCCAAGCACTACTGGGTCGCGCCCGACGAGGTCGACAAGCTCCTGCGGGCCGGTGAGGGCTGGCTGGAAGAGCACCCGGAGCAACGGCTGATCGTCGGCCGCTATCTCGCACGGCGCTGGGCGCTGACGCGTGAGGCCCTGGCGCGACTGGAGCTGGAGCGGCTGGCCGAGTCGGACGACGTGGCCGCCGAGGAGATCGACAACGCGGTGGACGAGGAGGCGGACACCGAGGAACGGCCGGTGCCGCTCGCCGTGCAACGGAGGGACGCGATTCTCGCGGTGCTGCGGTCGGCCGGGGCGGCGCGGGTGCTCGATCTCGGTTGTGGCCAGGGCCAGTTGGTCGGTGCGCTGCTCAAGGACCCGCAGTTCACCGAGATCGTCGGTATGGACGTGTCGATGCGGGCGCTGCACGAGGCGCGGCGCCGGCTGCGGCTGGACCGGATGTCCGAACGGCAGGCGGCCCGCGTACGGCTCGTACAGGGGTCGCTGGCGTACACCGACGCGCGGCTGAAGGGGTATGACGCGGCGGTGCTCAGCGAGGTCGTCGAGCACGTCGACCCGGAGCGGCTGCCGGCGCTGGAGTACGCGGTGTTCGGGGCGGCCCGGCCCAGGACGGTCGTGGTGACGACGCCGAACGTCGAGTACAACGTGCGCTGGGAGTCGCTGCCGGCCGGGCACGTGCGGCATGCGGACCACCGCTTCGAGTGGACCCGGGAGGAGTTCCGGGGCTGGGCCCGGGAGGTGGCCGTACGGCACGGCTACGAGGTGGACTTCGGCCCGGTGGGGCCGGACGACCCCGAGGTCGGGCCGCCGACCCAGCTCGCCCATTTCCGTAGGGCGGAGGAGGCCGGCGGCGGGAAGGCCGCCACCGGAGCCGGAGCCGCCATCGGAGCCGGAGCCGCCATCGGAGCCGGAGCCGGAACGGGAGCCGGGGCGGGAGCCGCAGTCGGAACCGGAACCGGAACCGAAAGCGGAGGCAGTTCTGTGAGTGGAGCGAGTGGACCGAGTGGAGAGGAGGTTGCGGTATGACGGGCGTCGACCGTGTGGACGGAGCGGTGGAAGCGGAAGACGAGGGGCGCGTGGGGCGGCGGGCGCTCGGGGTACCGGACCTGTCGCTGGTGGTGCTGATCGGGGCCACGGGGTCCGGCAAGTCGACCTTCGCGGCCCGGCACTTCAAGGCGACGGAGGTGATCTCCTCCGACTTCTGCCGCGGGCTGGTCAGCGATGACGAGAACGACCAGAGCGCGAGCGGCGACGCGTTCGACCTGCTGCACTTCATCGTGGGGAAGCGGCTGGCGGCCGGCCGGCTGACGGTCGTCGACGCCACCAACGTGCAGTCCGAGGCGCGCACCCAGCTGGTGCGCCTGGCGCGGGAGCATGACGTCCTCCCGGTGGCGATCGTGCTCGACGTGCCCGAGCAGGTGTGTGCCGAGCGCAATGCGACACGTGCCGACCGGGCCGGGCTGCCACGCCGGGTCATCCAGCGCCACCAGCGTGAACTCCGCCGTTCCCTGCGCCACTTGGAGCGCGAGGGATTCCGCAAGGTGCACCACCTCAGAGGCCAGGCGGAGATCGATGCCGCCGAGGTCGTCCGGGAGCGGCGGTTCAACGACCTGCGGCACCTCACCGGGCCGTTCGACATCATCGGTGACATCCACGGCTGCCGTTCCGAGCTGGAGACGCTGCTCGGCCGGCTGGGGTACGCCCTGGTGCGCGACGGGCTCGGCAGGGCCGTGGACGCGGCGCACCCGGAGGGCCGTACCGCCGTGTTCGTCGGGGACCTGGTCGACCGCGGACCGGACAGCCCCGGAGTGCTGCGGCTGGTGATGGGCATGGTCGCGGCCGGGCACGCGCTCTGCGTACCGGGCAACCACGAGAACAAGCTCGGCCGCTACCTCAAGGGCCGCAAGGTCCAGCACACCCACGGCCTCGCCGAGACCGTCGAACAGCTGGCGAAGGAGGACGCGGCCTTCCGGGACGAGGTGGGGACGTTCCTGCACGGACTGGTCAGCCACTACGTCCTCGACGGCGGCGGACTGGTGGTGTGCCACGCCGGGCTGCCGGAGAAGTACCACGGCCGGACGTCGGGCCGCGTGCGGTCCTTCGCGCTGTACGGCGACACGACCGGCGAGACCGACGAATTCGGCCTGCCGGTGCGCTACCCGTGGGCCGAGGACTACCGCGGTCGCGCCGCCGTCGTCTACGGACACACGCCCACTCCGCGTGCCACCTGGCTGAACAACACCCTCTGCCTGGACACCGGCTGCGTCTTCGGCGGCCGGATGACCGCGCTGCGCTGGCCGGAGCGGGAGCTGGTGGACGTACCGGCGGAACGCGTCTGGTACGAGCCGACCAAGCCGCTCGCCGGCGAGGCGCCGGGCGGAGCGGACGGTCGCCCGCTCGACCTGGACGACGTGGCCGGCCGGCGGATCGTGGAGACCCGCTACATGGGCCGGCTCGCCGTGAAGGAGGAGAACGCCGCGGCCGCGCTGGAGGTCATGAGCCGCTTCGCGATCGACCCGCGGCTGCTGCCGTACCTCCCGCCGACGATGGCGCCCTGCGCGACGTCGCAGGAGGACGGCTACCTGGAGCATCCGGCGGAGGCGTTCGCCGGGTACCGGGCGGACGGCGTACGGGAAGTGGTGTGCGAGGAGAAGCACATGGGGTCCCGTGCGGTGGTGCTGGTGTGCCGCGACGAGACGGTGGCCGCGGAGCGCTTCGGGGCGTCCAAGGGCGTCTCGGGTGCGCTCTACACCCGTACGGGACGGCCGTTCTTCGACGACCCGGAGGCGACCGGAACGTTGCTGCGGCGGGTCGGCGCCTGCGTCGCGGAGGCCGGTCTCTGGGAGGAGCTGGAGACCGACTGGCTGCTGCTGGACGCGGAGCTGATGCCGTGGTCGCTCAAGGCGACCGGGCTGCTGCGCAAGCAGTACGCGGCGGTGGGCGCGGCCTCCGGGGCGGTGTTCCCGGGCGTGCTCGGCGCGCTGGAGGCGGCGGCCGGCCGCGGTGTCGAGGTGGGACCGCTGCTCCGGCGGCAGCGGGACCGGGCGGCGGACGCCGCGGCGTTCACGGCGGCGTACCGGCGCTACTGCTGGCGCGTCGGCGAGCGGACGACGCCGGACGGGTCGGTGTCGGACGGACCGGTATCGGAGGGACCGGTATCGGACGGCCCGGTATCGGATGGACCGGTGTCGGAGGGGCTGGGCGTGATGGAGGGGGTGCGGCTGGCGCCGTTCCAGATCCTCGCCGTACAGGGGCGCAGCCTCGCCGGGCTGGCACATACGGAGCAACTGGCGCTGATCGACCGGATCGTGGCGGCGGAGAGTGCGGTGGCGGCCCAGGAGGACGGGCCGTCCGGCCGCGGACGTGTCGCCGGCGGGGCGGGGCTGCTGGCCACGACCCGGCGGATCATCGTCGATACCGAGGACGAGGCGTCGGTCGCGGCCGGCATCCGGTGGTGGCTGGAGCTGACCGCGGACGGCGGCGAGGGCATGGTCGTCAAACCGGTGCAGGCGCTGATACGGCAGCCGGACGGACGGCTCGTCCAGCCGGGCGTCAAATGCCGCGGCCGCGAGTACCTGCGCATCATCTACGGACCGGAGTACACCCGCCCGGAGAACCTCAAGCGCCTGCGCGTACGCCACCTGGGCCACAAGCGGTCGCTGGCCCTGCGGGAATACGCGCTGGGCCTGGAGGCGCTGGACCGGATGGCGGAGGGCGAACCGCTGTGGCGGGTACACGAGGCGGTCTTCGGCGTGCTCGCGCTGGAGTCGGAGCCGGTGGACCCGCGGCTGTAGGGGCGGGGCGCGCTGATCGCCGGCACGGGAGGGCCGGGTCAACAGGCCCCGAAGGCAGGTGAGTTGGGGCTGGCTGGTTGATCACGGCGGTGACCGGAGCGGTGATCGGGGCGGTGATCGCGGCGATGGCCGGCGTGGGCGCGGTGGGAGCGGCGGTCACGCTACGGGCGGATGGCTACGGCGGCGGGCGACCCGCCACCGTCGCCACCCGCTGCCGTAGCCACCCGTCGCCACCCGCTGCCGTAGCCGCCCGTCGCCGTCGCCACCCGCCACCCGCCGCCGTAGCCACCCGCTGACAGCCCCGTAAGTGCCCCTCCGGGCACCGCCACCCGCCCGCTCCCGGTCTCCGCCAGTCACCTTCAGCCACCCCCACCGGCGACCCGTGCACCCCACATTGCGCGACTGCCTCCCCCCGGCCCCCGGAGCGGCCAAGATGGGGAGATGGGATTCCAAGTCGACTCCGAGGCCGGGCGGCTGCGCCGGGTCATCCTGCATCGTCCCGATCTGGAGCTGAAGCGGCTCACCCCCTCCAACAAGGACGCCCTGCTCTTCGACGACGTGCTGTGGGTACGCCGGGCGCGCGCCGAGCACGACGGGTTCGCGGACGTACTGCGCGACCGGGGCGTGGAAGTGCACCTCTTCGGGGATCTGCTGGCCGAGAGCATGCAGATCCCCGCGGCCCGCGAGCTGGTCCTGGACCGGGTCTTCGACGAGAAGCTGTACGGGCCGCTGGCCACCGACCATCTGCGCGCCGCCTTCGACGAGATGCCGGTCCCGGAACTCGTCGAGGCGCTGGTGGGCGGGATGACCAAGCGCGAGTTCCTGGAGCGCCATCCCGAACCGACCTCGGTCCGCTTCCACGTGATGGATCTGGACGACTTCCTGCTGGGCCCGCTGCCCAATCACCTCTTCACCCGTGACACCTCCGCCTGGATCTACGACGGGGTGTCGATCAACTCGATGCGCTGGCCGGCCCGGCAGCGCGAGACCGTCCATTACGAGGCGATCTACCGCTACCACCCGCTCTTCCGTGACGAGGACTTCCACGTCTGGTCGGAGGGGCAGGCGGACTACCCCTCGACGATCGAGGGCGGCGACGTCCTGGTGATGGGCAGCGGTGCGGTGCTGATCGGGATGAGTGAGCGGACCACTCCCCAGGCCGTCGAACTGCTGGCGCGCGGGCTGTTCGCGGCCGGTTCGGCGCGCACGATCGTGGCGCTGGACATGCCCAAACGGCGGGCGTTCATGCACCTGGACACCGTCATGACCATGATCGACGGGGACACCTTCACCCAGTACGAGGGCCTCGGCATGCTCCGCTCGTACACCATCGAGCCGGGCTCGGGCGACCAGGACGTCAAGGTCACCGACCACCCGCCGGAGCACATGCACCGGGCCATAGCGGCCTCGCTGGGGCTGTCCGACATCCGGGTGCTGACCGCGACCCAGGACGTGCACTCCGCGGAGCGCGAGCAGTGGGACGACGGCTGCAACGTGCTCGCCGTGGAGCCCGGCGTGGTGGTGGCGTACGAGCGGAACGTCACGACGAACACCTTTCTGCGCAAGCGTGGCATTGAGGTGATCACGATTCCGGGCAGCGAGCTGGGGCGGGGGCGGGGCGGTCCGCGCTGTATGAGCTGTCCGGTGGCGAGGGACGCGGTGGCCGGGGCAGGCTGAGGCGTACGACGGGGGCGGCGTGCGGCGTGCGGCGTGCGCGTGCGGTGTGTGGCAGGCGTATGTGTATGCCCATGCCCGGGACTCATGCCCGTGCCCGGGCTCGTGCCCATGCCCGGGCTCATGCTCGTGCACCCTGCTCATGCCCATGAGCCGGCAGCGATCCTGTCCGGGCGTCTCGTATACAGATACGGAACGTCGTATACACTTCCAGCCCTGTCCCCTCCCCGACCGCCGCGAAACAGGAGCCGACCGATGGCGATAGACCTCACGGGCCGCCACTTCCTCAAGGAGCTGGACTTCAGCGCCGAGGAATTCCGCCGACTGATCGACCTCGCGGCCGAGCTGAAAGCGGCGAAGCGCGCCGGCACCGAGGTCCCCCGCCTCCGCGGCAAGAACATCGCCCTGATCTTCGAGAAGACCTCCACCAGGACCCGCTGTTCGTTCGAGGTCGCGGCTGCGGACCAGGGTGCCTCGACCACCTACCTCGACCCGTCCGGCTCGCAGATCGGGCACAAGGAGTCGGTCAAGGACACCGCACGGGTCCTGGGCCGGATGTTCGACGGCATCGAGTTCCGCGGCAGCCGCCAGTCCGACGTCGAGGAGCTGGCCGCGCACGCCGGCGTACCCGTCTTCAACGGGCTGACCGACGACTGGCACCCGACCCAGATGCTCGCCGACGTCCTGACCATGGTGGAACACGGCCGGGGCCGCGCCCTGGAGGAGACCGCCTTCGCCTACCTCGGCGACGCCCGCAACAACATGGGCAACTCCTACCTCGTCACCGGCGCCCTGCTCGGCATGGACGTACGGATCGTGGCACCGAAGGAACTGTGGCCCGAGGAATCGGTGATCGCCCGGGCGCACGAGCTGGCCGACGCCAGCGGGGCCCGGATCACCCTGACCGAGGACGTTGCCGACGGTGTGCGCGGTGCGGACTTCGTCGCCACCGATGTCTGGGTGTCCATGGGCGAGCCCAAGGAGGTGTGGGACGAGCGGATCGCGCTGCTGGCCCCGTACGCGGTCACGATGGACGTGCTGCGGGCCACCGGCAAGCCGGACGTGAAGTTCCTGCACTGCCTGCCCGCGTACCACGACCTGGGGACGGCGGTCGGCCGGGAGATCCACGCCCGGCACGGCCTGTCGTCGCTGGAGGTCACCGACGAGGTCTTCGAGTCCGCGCACTCGGTCGTCTTCGACGAGGCGGAGAACCGGATGCACACCATCAAGGCGGTACTGGTCGCGACGCTCGCCGGCTAGTCGCGACGCTCGCCGGCCGTCAGCACATATCACGCCGCGTCGGCAATATCACACTGCATAGGCATACGCCCGATAGGGCGAGCATGCAGCTCCTGCGGCTACCATCGAGCCGCTCGCGGGGTTCGGACCCACCGGTCCGGACCCCGTTCGTGCGTGGCCCACCCCGCGCCACGCGCACCGCACCACCAGAGAGAGAACCCCATGCGTGCCCCTGGTCCCTCCGGACTGCGCATCAAGTCCCCCGACCTCCTCGTCGCCGAATCGGGCGCGGACCGTGAAGGCAACGGCCTCCAGCGCAGCATGGGCCTCTTCCAGCTCGTCTGCTTCGGCATCGGCGCCATCGTCGGCACCGGCATCTTCGTCGGCCTGTCCGACACCGTCGCCGAGGCCGGCCCCGCGGTCATCGTGTCCTTCGTCCTGGCCGCGGTCACCTGCGTCTTCACCGCGTTCTCCTTCGGGGAACTGGGCGGCGCGATCCCGGTGTCCGGCAGCTCGTATTCCTATGCGTACGCCACCCTCGGCGAGCGCACCGCCTTCCTCGTGGGCTGGTGCCTGCTGCTCGAATACGGCATCTCGGTGTCGGCCGTGGCCGTCGGCTGGGGGCAGTACCTGAACGAACTGCTGGGCAGCCTGACCGGCTGGGAGCTGCCGGCCGCGCTCTCCCACCCGCCCGGTGAGGGCGGGATCGTCAATGTCCCGGCCGTCGTCGTGATCCTGCTCGCCGCGCTGCTGCTGGTCCGCGGCATCCGGGAGAGCGCCCGCGCGACCGCCGCGATGGCGGTGCTGAAGCTGGCGATCCTGGTGCTGTTCTGCGCGATCGGCTTCAGCGCCTTCCGGGCGGGCCATCTCTCGCCGTTCGCGCCGCAGAGCATCGCCGGGATCACCTCCGGCGCCTCGGTCGCGTTCTTCTCGTACATCGGCTTCGACGCGATCACCACGGCCGGCGAAGAGGTCCGGAACCCGCGGCGGAACATCCCGCTCGCGATCATGATCTGCATCGGTGTGGTCACCGTGTTGTACTGCCTGGTCGCGGTCTCCGCCATCGGGGCGCTCTCCTCCGACCAGGTGGCCGACCAGCCGGCCGCGCTGTCCCTGATCGTCAACCGGGTCACCCACTCCGCGCTCGGCGGCGGGGTCATCGCCTTCGGCGCGGTGGTCGCCATCGCGTCCGTCGTCCTCGCGGTGATGTACGGGCAGACCCGCATCCTGATGTCGATGTCGCGGGACGGGCTGGTCCCGCGGGTCTTCGAACGGATCTCACCGCGTACGTCCACGCCGGTCGCCAACACCTGGATCGTCGCGGCCGTCTTTGCCGTGCCCGCCGCGGTCGTCCCCCTGGACGTGGTGATGAACCTGACCACCATCGGGACGCTGGCGGTCATGGCGGTGGTCAATGTGAGCGTGCTGGTGCTCCGCCGCACCCGGCCCGATCTGCCGCGCCGCTTCCGCGTCCCGTTCTTCCCGCTCAGCCCGATCCTCGGCATCGCGTTCTGCGGCTATCTGATGTACGGGACCGGTCCGACGACCTGGCTGCAGTTCGCGGGGTTCCTGGTGGCCGGCGCGCTGGTCTACGCGCTCTACGGGCGCCGCCACTCCCGCCTCGGCCAGCTCAGTCCGGCCTCCGCCTCGGCGGCGGACGATGAGAAGGACGACGCTCAGGAACATAAGCAGGACGTAGAAGGAGAACGCGCAGACCGGGGAGACCGCGAGGCGGCGGTCAGCGCTGCCTCGCCGGGTGCAGTTCGGGAAGCGTGAACCAGACCGCCTTACCGTGCCGGGTACGCCGACAGCCGGAACCAGAACTGAGGGAACGCACCAGAAGCAGCCCACGGTTCCGGGTGCCGGTTCCCGCTCCCGCCTCCGCTCCCGCTCGTGGGTCTGTCGTGGCGAGCGCCACGTCCCCCGGTTCGGCCGACGGAAGCGTTGCGCCCGTCCCGGTCATGGGGCGGGGCTCGCCCGATCCGACCATCGACGTACGCATTGAGGTCGGCACTGACGTCGGCGTCGGCGTTGGCGTCGGCCTTGACGTCGGCGTTGGCAGGGGCACCGGCAGGGGCAGGGGCAGGGGCAGCGGCTCTCCCAGCCCCTCGACGAGCACCGTGTCGCCGTCGTGCACCTCCACCCGACACCCGTCCGGCCCTCGCTCCACCACCAGCTCGATGGGGTGATCGGCGCTGGTGTGCTTGAGCGCGTTGGTGACCAACTCGGCGGTCAGCAGCTGAGCGGTGGTGCGGTCGGCGGTGGACCCCAGGTCCTGCAGGGCGCAGCGGACCATCGCACGGGCGATGGGAACAGCGGTCGCCTCCCGGGGCAGCGCGATGCGCCAGGTCGACGGGGAAGACGATTCCAGCATGCGCACGGCGTTCCGTTCACGAGGGCGGGCTCGGACGGTTCCACCGTAGGAAGCGAGGGGGCGGCGGGCGCAGGGCCGGGTGGCCGCGAGGCACGTGACGCAGGTCATGCGCCATACGGGACCAAAGTCCCGAACGGACGGGACCTTCGGCCCTAAAGGGGGGCGGGACCTTCGGCCCTGGGGGCGGGCTCGGGCGCGTAGAGCGGGAGCCTACGGATGGACGGAGGCGGGCGACGAACCGCGGGCCTCGGGCGGCGGGTGATGGCCCGGTTGGTGTCGTCCCACTGGTCCGATCAGGGGCGGTCGGGGGTGGGGCGGTAGTGGGCGGGCCCTTAGGGGACAGGGGAACAGATCCCCTAGTGGTCGCGAGCGCCCCCTCGGGGCCGACAACGTGAAGACGGGCCGCGGCATTCCCGACAGCCGCGGCATTCCCGAGGCCCGCGGCACTCGCGACGGCTGCAGCACTCCCCAAGCCCACGGATTCTCGAAACGGGCCCGGCGAATCAGAGCCCACCCGTATCCCACCCACATCGCGCCCATATCGCTCCCGTATCGCGCCCTCATGACGACAGTCACAGAACAGTGATAGCTTCGAAGGGCATCCGGAAGAGCACCACCGGCCGACCCGCCGAAGGGGGCAGGCAGTCCGATGAGTCCGTTCGCAGGATCCGCCCGTAGTACAGAGGACTGGCAGCACATCCGTGTGACCAGGGACGACGGGGTCGCCACGGTCACCCTGGCGCGACCGGAGAAGCTCAATGCGCTCACCTTCGAGGCGTATGCCGACCTCCGTGATCTGCTCGCCGAGCTGTCCCGGGAGCGCTCCGTACGCGCCCTCGTGCTGGCCGGCGAGGGGCGCGGGTTCTGCTCGGGGGGTGACGTCGAGGAGATCATCGGCGCCACCCTGGGCATGGACACCGGCCAGCTGCTGGACTTCAACCGGATGACCGGACAGGTCGTGCGAGCCGTGCGGGAGGCCCCGTTCCCGGTGATCGCGGCGGTGCACGGCGTCGCGGCCGGTGCCGGTGCGGTGCTCGCGCTGGCCGCGGACTTCCGGGTCGCCGACCCCTCGGCCCGCTTCGCGTTCCTCTTCACCCGGGTCGGGCTGTCCGGCGGCGACATGGGCGCCGCCTATCTGCTGCCGCGGGTCATCGGGCTCGGGCACGCCACCCGGCTGCTGATGCTCGGCGACGCGGTGAGAGCGCCGGAGGCCGAACGGCTCGGCCTCATCAGCGAGTTGGCCGACGAGGGGCGGGCCGACGAGGCGGCCGCTGCACTCGCCCGGCGGCTCGCCGAGGGGCCCGCCCTGGCGCACGCACAGACCAAGGCGCTGCTCACCGCCGAACTCGACATGCCCCTGGCCGCTGCCGTCGAGATGGACGCCGCGACCCAGGCACTACTGATGAACAGCGCCGACTACGCGGAATTCCACGCCGCCTTCACCGAGAAGCGGACGCCCAAATGGCAGGGGAAATAGCCATGCGGGTCGCGGTCATCGGCGGCGGACCGGGCGGACTGTACGCCGCGGCGCTCCTCAAACGGCTCGACCCCACCCGCGAGATCACCGTATTCGAGCGCAACGCCCCCGACGACACCTTCGGCTTCGGTGTCGTCCTCTCCGACGAGACGCTCGGCGGCATCGAGCACGCCGACCCGGAGGTCTACCGCGCACTCCAGGCGGAGTTCGTCCGCTGGGACGACATCGACATCGTGCACCGCGGCCGGACCCTCACCTCCGGCGGGCACGGCTTCGCCGCACTCGGCCGCCGCCGGCTGCTGGCCGTACTGCACCGGCGCTGCCGCGGCCTCGGCGTGGAGCTGCGCTTCCGTACCGAGGCGCCGCCCGCCGCCGCACTGGCCCGGGAGTACGACCTGGTCATCGCCGCCGACGGAGTACACAGTGCGACCCGCAGCGCACACGCCGACGTCTTCCGGCCGCAGTTGACCACCCACCGCTGCCGCTACATCTGGCTCGCCGCGGACTTCGCCTTCGACGCCTTCCGCTTCGAGATCGCCGAGACCGAGCACGGCGTCGTCCAGCTCCACGCCTATCCCTACGCCGCTCCCACCTCCCCTGACGCCGTACCCACTGGCGCCGCGCCCGCTGACGCCGCGCCCGCACCCACCGGGGTCGGCCCTGACCCCACCGACGCCGCTCCCGCACCGATTGACACCGCTCCCGCACCCGCCGGCGCCGGCCCTGACCCCGCCAATCCCGGTCCTCCCTCCCCTGACGCCGACGCCGACGCCGACCCCGCCCCGCTCTCTCCCCGATCTCCCGGCGGCCCCGAGGCCGCCCTCGGTGCCAGCACCGTCATCGTCGAGATGCGGGAGGAGGTGTGGCGGGCCGCCGGGCTGGACCGGGCGGATGAGCGGACGTCGGTGGAGTGGTGCGGCAAGGTCTTCACCGACGCCCTGCGGGGGCGGACCCTGCGGTCCAACAACTCCAGCTGGATCGCCTTCCGTACCGTCGTCAACGAGCGCTGGTCGCACGGCAACACCGTGCTGCTCGGCGATGCCGCGCACACCGCGCACTTCTCCATCGGCTCCGGCACCAAACTCGCCGTCGAGGACGCCCTCGCGCTGGCCGCCTGCCTCCAGGAGCAGCCCGACATCCCCCGCGCCCTCGCCGCCTACGAGACGGAGCGCCGGCCCGTCGTCGCCTCCACACAGCGGGCCGCGCGCGCCAGCCTCGCGTGGTTCGAGGAACTGGCCGGGTACGTCGACCAGCCGCCGCGCCAGTTCGCCTTCAACCTGCTCACCCGCAGCCGCCGCGTCACCCACGACAACCTGCGGCTGCGCGACCCCGGATTCGTCGCCGCCGTCGAGGACGAGGCGGGCATCCCGGCCGGCACCCCGCCGATGTTCACGCCCTTCCGGCTGCGCGGCCTCACCCTGCGCAACCGGGTGGTCGTGTCACCGATGGACATGTACTCCTCCGAGGACGGCGTCCCCGGTGACTTCCACCTCGTGCACCTCGGCGCCCGGGCCCTCGGCGGGGCCGGACTCGTGATGACCGAGATGGTGTGCGTCAGCGAACAGGGCCGGATCACCCCGGGCTGCGCCGGTCTCTACACGGCCGAACAGGCCGCGGCCTGGCGCCGCGTCACCGACTTCGTGCACACCCGGGCACCCGGCACCGCGATCGGCGTACAGCTCGGCCACTCCGGCCGCAAGGGCTCCACCAAGCTGATGTGGGACGGCATCGACGAGCCCCTCGACACCGGCAACTGGCCGCTCGTCGCCGCATCCCCCCTCCCTTACAAGCCCGGCAGCCAGCGCCCCCACGAGCTGACCACCGGCGAACTCGCCGACATCCGGCGGGAGTTCACCGACTCCGCACGGCGCGCCGCCGACTGCGGCTTCGACCTCCTCGAACTGCACTGCGCCCACGGCTATCTGCTGTCCGGCTTCCTCTCCCCGCTGACCAATCAACGCACCGACGCCTACGGAGGTTCCCTGGCCGGCCGGCTCCGCTTCCCGCTCGAGGTCTTCGACGCGGTGCGTGAAGTCTGGCCGGACGACCGGCCGATGACCGTCCGGATCTCCGCCACCGACTGGGCCGACGGCGGCACCACCGCCGAGGACGCGGTGGCCATGGCGGGCGCGTTCGCCGAGCACGGTGCCGACGCCATCGACGTGTCCACCGGGCAGGTCGTGTCCGACGAGCGCCCCGACTTCGGACGCTCGTACCAGACACCGTTCGCCGACCGGATCCGCAACTCCCTCGGCGTGCCGGTCATCGCGGTCGGCGCGATCTCCTCCTGGGACGACGTCAACTCCCTCGTCCTCGCCGGGCGCGCCGACCTGTGCGCACTGGCCCGGCCGCACCTGTACGACCCGCACTGGACGCTGCACGCCGCCGCCGAGCAGGGCTACGCCGGCCCGGGCGCCCCCTGGCCGCTGCCCTACCAGGCGGGCAGCCGCACCCCGCCCACCGGGCGTACCGACGCGCCGAAGCCCCGCCTCACGCTGCGGTGACGGGGGAGGCACGGGCAGCGCGGGCGGGGCCGCTGGGGAGCCGGGCCCTCAGGACACCGGCACGCTGGTGATCCGCGCGGCGACCACCGGTCTTCCGTGCTGCTCCACGCCGACCTCGACCCGTCGCGCGCCGCCGCCCGTGGCCGGGTCCGGCATGCGTGCCCGCACCCAACTCGGCGCGTCCAGCTCGGCGTACCGCTCGAAGGAGCACTCCAGCGAGACCGGCAGCATCGGCACGCCGGGCGTCGTCGCCCGGGCGGCCTGCCGGGTGGCCTCGACCATCAGCATGCCGGGGGCGTGGTCGACGGGATGGTCGAAGAGCACCGGATGGGAGGTGTCGACCCGCAGCTGCCAGCGGTCCGGGAGGTCGGTGGGGGAGAGCAGCACATCGCGGTCGCGGTCCCGGTCGACCAGCTCCGGGGCGACCGGTTCCGGCACCGGCAGCCGGCGCGAGGTGGCGAATGCCAGGTCGCTGTATCTGCCGCGCAGCCGGCGGTAACCCGCCGGGCTGTAACAGGAGTAGATGAGCCGGGCATGGGCCAGATGGGCGCCGTCGCACCGGACGCGGAACTCCTGACGGGCGCTGATCAGGCGCTTCCCGCGGCGCACCACGTCATGGACGGTGATCTGCAGCTCCACCTCGGCCGGTTCGCCGGCGGCGCGCAGCGCCTGCGGGGCGAGGTCGTAGCGGACGTGCTGCCAGACGATGGGGTGGTCGAGCGGCACCCGGTGCGCCACATGGCTCAGTAATATCCCCGCCTGCCGCACGGTCTCGATCAACAGCAGCGGATCGTGCAGCCCGCCGACCGGCTCGTAGAAACCGTGCGCCCGCGGCCACTGGGCGCTCACCACCCAGCTGTCGCCGGGACCGCGCCGCCAGTTGGTGAGGAACACCTCGGACCCGGTGGTGCGGTGTCCGTACGCGCCGAGAACGGGCGGGTGCGTCGTGGACGGTCGGTTTCCTTCCGGCAGCCAGCGCGCCCTGGGGTGTTGCTCGCGCGAGGAGGAGGGCATCAGGGTGGCGCTGGCCATGGGCGTCCCTTTCTGCTGTGCGGCTCTCCGCGCCCTCGCGGGCGGACGTGCGGCGACGACCCGGAAGAACCAAGATACGGACCATGTGGTTTGTTTGCCAGGGGCCGCCGGCGCTTCTCCCTGGGGCGACCCCGGCAGGTCTCGTCGGGGCGCGCCGCGGGAGGAGTGCGGCGTGGATCAGAGGGGGACCTGCGTGCGGCGCCCGTGCGGGTCGAGATGGCTCAGCGCGCCGGGCGCGGCCAGTCCCGGCAGGGTGTGCTTCCACAGCCCGGTGACCCGCTCGGGGAGGTCGGCACGGTTGGTCGCCGCCCGCGAGAACAACTGCACGCCCATATAGGCGGCGACGAAGAACTCGGCCGCCCGTTCGGGGACCACGCCGGGCAGTAATTCCCCGTTGTCCCGGGCCTCTCGGAACATCGTCGTGATGAGGTCGGTCCACACCTGATACGGCATCAGCGGTTCCTCGCTGAAGGTCGTCTCCACCGCGATCCGGGTGCCGGCCTGCAGCAGCGGATCGCTGCGCAGGGCCAGGGCCACTTGGTGGGTGAAGTCGATGGCGTCCTGGAGGCGGGACGCGCTGACCTGCGGCAGGAACGGTTCGGCCTGCTCCGTGATGACGGCACGGGCCAGCGCGTCCTTGGACGTGAAGTGGAAGTACACCGCCCCTTTGGTGACCCCGGCCCGCTGGATGATCTCGGACATGGTGGCCGCCTGGTACCCACGTGTCCCTATGACATGAGCCGCTGCTTCGAGGACGGTGCGCCGGGTGCGCAGTGCGCGTTCCTGCTTGACCACAGATCATCCTCCGCATGGTCTCTTGGAGTTGTTGAGCTTTCGACCGCTGCTGGTGGCCGCGCAGTCTATTTGCGGCATCATGAAGAAGCCAACCATGCGGTATGGAATGCGCGCGCCGCCCGTGCCCAGGGCGCGCCGGATGCGGGCTGCTTCACCTGGGGGAGGTACGGGTCCGGGTCCGCGGCCGCGGTACGGCGGCCGGCGGCCCCGGTGCTGGCGGCGCGGGCCGGCGAACTCGTCCAACCTCCTTAGGAGTGAAGCGAGTTCGCCGCCGACGAGGAGGTGCGGAGGTGACCTCCGGCGCCGGACGGCATCGATGTGCTGGCATCGGCGCGGTGTTCGTCGAGTGGTGACACGGACGCATGGTGACGCGGTCGCACGGGTGGTGCGGCCGCGTTCGCGTTCCGCTCGGGCGTGAAGACGGGCCGCGGGTGCGGCCCGGGTGCGGTGTGGCGGCCGGGGATCAGCCGGCCGCCGGCAGCTGGGCCGGTGCGGGAAGGCCGGCGGCCGGCACCCGCTCCGGAGCCTCCGGCAGCAGCGCCCACAGTCCGGCCACGGCCTCCTCGTCCCACCAGGTGCCGTCCTCGCCGCCGAGGTGCAACAGCCCCACCACGATCGAGGTCAACAGCTGGGCGGTGCGCCGCGGTTCGGCGTCCGGTGCGTGCGCCGCGGGCGGGCCGCAGGGGCTGCCGGTGCCGCAGGTGACCGCCTTGTCCAGGAAGAGCGCGTACCAGCGCTGTTCCAGGGCGTAGATGCCGAGGCCCGGCGCGGTCTCGGGACGCAGCCGCAGTCCGGCGCGGAGCACCGCGTCGGACCGGACCCGGCCGAACAGCTCGACGGCGAAGTCCCGTACGGCCTGGGGGAGCGGCTCCGGGGAGCGGGTGAAGGCGTCCTCGATCTCCTGGAGGGTGGCCAGTGCGGAGTCCCGCACCGCGAGGGTGAGGTCGTCCTTGGATGTGAAGTGGAAGTAGAGGGCGCCCTTGCTCAGGCGGGCCCGCCGGCTGATCTCGACCATGCCCGCGGCGGGGACCCCCTTCTCCAGGAAGGTCTCTGCGGCCGAGCGGATGAGTGCCTGGCGGCTCTGGATGGCGCGATGCTGGGTGGGCACGGTGTCCGTCCCGTCTCTAGTACGGCTGCGAGCTGATTGCAGTCTACATAGAAAACCAACCATGCGGTTCGATATGCTTCAGGGGTTTGGCCGGAACTCGCGTCTCCTGACGGGAAGTCGACGGTCCGTCGCCCGCTCGGGGCGTCGGCGGCCCCTGTGAAGCGTGTGTCCCCAGTCTGAAGGCACGGAAGAACGTTGTCGACCCGTCAGGGAGTGACAAAGGCACATTGACAAACAGCGCAGGCGGTTTTTAAATCTCCGAAGGCGGTAAACGGGACGTTCCCTTCCGTTGCAGCCGCCCCGTCGGTCGCGTGCCGCCCTAGGACAGCGGTGCGCCATGGCGAGACCGCCTCTGCCGTTACGAGTCGTCGACCGCGGGCCGCCCCATCAGCAGAGCCAGCAACGTCACCCGAACCCGCACCCCCACCGGAACCCGAAAGGTCTCCAGCCATGCGCGTAGCAACGGAAGCCCGCGAACGTCCCGTGAGAGGCGCACGGGGTACCGGAGTCGACACGCTCCGGGCCGCCGTCTTCGACCTGGACGGCACCCTCGCCAACACTCTGCCCGCCATCAGCAAACTGTTGGTCAAGGTGGCTTCGGAGCAGGGCTGCTCGGTGACCGCGCGGCAGGCGGCGCAGGCCATCGGCAAGCCGCCCGGCGCCGCCTTCGGCCGGCTGCTGGGCCGCCCCGAGGACGACGCCCGGGTGCAGGCCGCCATCAACCGCTACCGCGAACTGTTCTCCTACGAAGTGCTCTGCCAGGGACCGCAGCTGCTCTTCCCCGGTGTCAGCGCGGGACTGTCCGCGCTGCGCGCCCACGGCGTCGAGCTGGCGGTCGCCACGTCCAAGCCCACCCGTAGCGCCGAGGCGCTGCTCGACGTCATGGGCATCCGCGACCTGGTCGGCCCGGTCATCGGCCAGGACATGGTCCGGCGCGGCAAACCGCACCCGGAGCTGGTGCTGCGGGCGGCCGGCCGGCTGGGGGTCGCGGCCTGGCAGACCGCGTACGTGGGGGACACGGTGGGGGACATGCGGATGGCGGTCACCGCGCGGATGGAGCCGGTCGCGGTGACCTACGGGGTGGGCACGTTCGGTGAGTTGGCCGCGGTCGCCGGCACCCGGATGTGCAGTTCGTTCAAGGACGTGGTGTCGGTGATCGCCGCCTCCCGGCCGCGCCCGGCCATGGCCGCGGGAGCCGCCGGCGGCGCGGGCGCCGTGCGGGCCGTGCAGCGCCGCCGCTGAGGCACGGTCCGGCACCCGGTGCGATGCGCGGTCCGGCGCCCTGACGGTCCTTCACCGTCCTCCGCCGCCCCTCACGGCCCGGCCGTCACCTCACGCACGTAACGGGCGCCCGCCGCCCGCAAGGTGTCGTGCAGCCGGCCGAAGACCTCCGCAGCGCGGCCGCCCGGCCAGTCCTCCGGCAGGAGGGGAGAGGGCAGTCCGGGATCCGCGTACGGCAGTCGGCGCCAGGCGTCCAGGGCCAGCAGATAGTCGTGGTAGGCCGCCTCGCCCGGCACCGTGCGCCGCCGTGACCACCGGCGCAGCACCGGCTCCTGCTCCGCCAGGAAGGCGCGGTGCTGCGCGGCGATGGCGTCCAGGTCCCACCACCGCGCCACCGATCGGGCCGTCGGTGCGAAACCCGCATGCGTTCCGGTGAACAGGTCGACGTACGGGGCGAGTTCGAGCCGCTCCAGGGTGTGCCGGGTCTCCTCGTAGAGGTGGGCGGGGGCGATCCACACACCCGGGGCGGCGGTACCGAAGCCCAGCCGGGCCAGCCGCGACCGCAGCAGATGCCGTTTGTGCCGCTCCTCCTCGGGGACGGAGAAGACGGCCAGCACCCAGCCGTCGGACAGCCGCGCGGCCGGCCGGCCGAAGATCCGCCGGTCGCCGTCGTCCAGCAGCTGCCGGCCGGCGTCCGACAGCCCGTAACCGGCCGCCCCGGTGACGGTGCGCCCGGGGACCAGCAGACCGCGCCGCTTGAGGCGGGAGACCGCCGAACGCACCGACGGCGGATCGACGCCGAGCACGCCGAGCAGCCGGATCAGCGCGGCGACCGGCACCGGCCCGGCCGCCTGGTCCGCCGGGCCGGGCTCGTCGCGCCCGTACGCACCGTAGAAGGTGACGATCAGGGACCGGGGGGTGCGCTGTGTCTGCTGGTCGGTCACCTGATCACTGTAGATCGGCGACCGGGTCCGGCCCGCGGGACGGGTCGGCCGTCCCGAGCGGCGCACGCAGCCGGAAGCGCTGGAGCTTGCCGGTCGGGGTGCGCGGCAGCGCGCTGTGGAAGACGATCTCGCGGGGGCATTTGTACGGGGCGATGCGGGACTTGGTGAAGGCGCGCAGCGCGGCGACGGTGTCCGGGCCCCGGGGCACGCCGTCCCGCAGCACGAGGTGGGCGACCACCACCTGCCCGCGCTCCTCGTCCGGCCGTCCGACCACCGCCGCCTCGGTCACGTCGGGGTGGTGCAGCAGCGCGTCCTCCACCTCGGGGCCGGCGATGTTGTACCCGGCCGAGATGATCATGTCGTCCGCGCGGGCCACGTAGCGGAAGTAGCCGTCCGGCTCGCGGACATAGGTGTCGCCGGTGACGTTCCAGCCGTCCCGGACGTACTCGGTCTGCCGCGGGTCCGCGAGGTAGCGGCAGCCCGTCGGACCGCGGACCGCCAGCAGTCCGGGCTCGCCGTCCGGCACCGGGGCGCCGTCCGCGTCCACCACCCGCGCCTCGAAGCCCGGCACCGGCAGGCCCGTCGTGCCGGGCCGGATCGCGTCGTCGGCGGCGGAGATGAAGATGTGCAGCAGTTCGGTGGCGCCGATGCCGTTGATGATCCGCAGACCGGTCGCCTCGTACCAGGACTGCCAGGTGGCGGCGGGGAGGTTCTCCCCGGCGGATACGCAGCGGCGCAGCGAGGAGACGTCGTGCCCGGCCAGCCGGGGGAGCATCGCGCGGTAGGCGGTGGGCGCGGTGAACAGCACCGAGATCCGGTGCCGCGCGATGTCGCCGAGCAGCTGCTCGGGGCCGCCCCAGTCGGCGAGCAGGGCCGAGGCGCCGGCCCGCAGCGGGAAGATCACCAGCCCGCCGAGGCCGAAGGTGAAGCCCAGCGGCGGGCTGCCGGCGAACACGTCGTCCGGGGTCGGCCGCAGCACCTGCGCGGAGAAGGTGTCCGCGATGGCGAGCACGTCCCGGTGGAAGTGCAGACAGCCCTTGGGGCGGCCGGTGGTGCCGGAGGTGAAGGCGATCAGCGCGACGTCGTCGGCCGCGGTCGGCACCGCCGGGTACGGGGCGCCGCCGGGCCGGGCCAGGTGCCGCAGATCGCCCGGTCCGTCGCCGCCGTACGTGGTGATCCGCAG
This sequence comes from Streptomyces sp. NPDC059649, assembly GCF_042734445.1. Taxonomy (NCBI): domain Bacteria; kingdom Bacillati; phylum Actinomycetota; class Actinomycetes; order Kitasatosporales; family Streptomycetaceae; genus Streptomyces; species Streptomyces sp. NPDC059649. The sequence continues at coordinate 178,840 of NZ_JBHWDV010000005.1, read as the reverse complement.
CCCGGGGACCGCGGCCTTGACCAGGTCGTCGACCGCCTCGGCCGCGCACAGGGCGTGCCGTACCTCCGCCAGCCCGCAGATCGTGGCGAGTTCGTCGGGGCGCTGGGAGGCCAGGACCGTCACCGCGACCGCCCCGGCCTTCATCACGGCGAGCCAGCAGGCGGCCAGCCAGGGGGTGGTGGGGCCGCGCAGCAGGACGCGGTTGCCGGGGCGGACGCCCAGCGGGCCGGTGAGCGCATGCGCGATCGCGTCCACCCGGGCGCGCAGTTCTTCGTACGTCCAGACCCGGCCGGCCGCGTCGCGCAGTGCGGGCCGGTCGGCGCCGTATCGGGCGAGGGTGCCGTCCAGCAGCTCGGCGCCGCAGTTCAGCCGGTCGGGATAGCCCAGGTCGGTCAGGTGCGGCCACTGCTCGCGGGGCGGCAGCCGGTCGCGCGCGAAGGTGTCGGTGTGGGCCGAGGACCGTGGCTCCATGGCGGTGCGCCCCCTAGGACGGCCGGGTGGCCGGCTCGGTCGGCTGCTCGTCCCTCCGGCCGGGACCGGCCGACGAGCCGTCGAGACTGCTCCAGAACTGTCTGTTGTTCAGGGACTGTCCGTCGCTCAAGGGCGGTCCCTCGCCCCGGGGGCTGCCGTTCGGATCCGTCGTCAGCGTAACGTGTTCGTGACGGCAGTCAACAGACCGCGATAGAGGACCGCTACCAGGGAGCCGCCTCGTGACTGTATTCGCGCTGGGACCGGACGAGCAGGAATGGTGCGCCGCGTTGCGCGCCATGACGGCCGAACGGCTGAGCCCGCTGGCCGAGAAGGGCACCGAGGGCCGGGTCAACCGCCCCCTGGTCGCGGCACTCGGCGAACTCGGCCTGCTGCGCCGCCTGTTCCCGGACGACGGGCCGTTGCGCGCCCTGGACCTGTGCCTGCTGCGGGAATCCCTCGCCCAGGAGTGCACGGAGGCGGAGACCGCCCTCGCGCTCCAGGGGCTGGGGACGTATCCGGTCGTCCAGTCGGGGACCGAGGCGCAGCGGGCCCGCTGGGTGCCCGAGGTCGCCGCGGGCCGCGCGGTCGCCGCCTTCGCGCTGAGCGAGCCGGACGCGGGCTCGGACGCCGCCGCGCTGTCGCTGGCCGCCGAGCCGGACGGGCCGGGCCGCTGGCGGCTGACCGGCGAGAAGTGCTGGATCTCCAACGCCCCCGAGGCGGACTTCGCCACCGTCTTCGCCCGCACCGGCGGGCCGGGGCCCCGTGGTGTCACCGCCTTCCTGGTGCCCGCCGACCGGCCCGGCGTCTCCGGCACGCACCTGGACCTGCTCAGCCCGCACCCCATCGGCACGCTGGTCTTCGACGGCACACCCGTGACCGGCGAGGACGTCCTGGGTGAGGTGGACGGCGGATTCGCCGTCGCGATGGGCACGCTGAACCTCTTCCGGCCGAGCGTGGGCGCCTTCGCGGTCGGTATGGCGCAGGCCGCGCTGGATGCCGCGGTGGCACACGCGGGCGCGCGCACCGCGTTCGGCGGCCCGCTCAAGGACCTGCAGTCCGTCGGCCACCAGCTCGCCGAAATGGCCACCCGCACCGAGGCGGCCCGGCTCCTGGTGTACGCGGCGGCCACCGCGTACGACACCGGGGCCCGCGACATCGCCCGGCGCTCGGCGATGGCCAAACTGCTGGCCACCGAGACCGCGCAGTACGTGGTCGACGCCGCGGTCCAGATCCACGGCGCCCGCGCCCTGCGCCGCGGCCACCTCCTGGAGCACCTCTACCGCGAGGTCCGGGCACCCCGCATCTACGAGGGCGCCACGGAGGTGCAGCGCTCGATCATCGCGAAGGAGCTCTACCGGGCCTGAGGGCGTGGGCGGGCGTGCCGGAACCGCCCGCCGCCCGGCCGTCACCGTCCGTTCCGACGGGCGATTGTCAGTGCCGAATGTCAGGCTGAGATCAGAGACGATCCGCGAAGGGAATCGCCATGATCACTACTGACTTCGTCCCTGGCTCCCCGTGCTGGCTCGATCTGGGGGCGCCCGACGTCGAGGTCGCGACGGCCTTCTACCGAGCGGTGTTCGGCTGGCGGTCGGAGCCCTTCGGTGACCAGGAGGCGGGCGGATACACGCTCTTCCGGCTCGACGGGAAGGCGGTGGGCGCGGTCGGCCCGCTCACCGAGGACGGCGCCACGTCGGCCTGGACGATCTACTTCCACACCCCCGACGCGGACGCCACGGTCAAGGCGGTGGAGCAGGCGGGCGGCGCGGTCCGTACCCAGCCGGCCGAGGTCGGCGCCGAGGACGGCCGGTTCGCCCAGCTCACGGACCCGCAGGGCGCGGACTTCGCGGTCTGGCAGCCCGCGCGGTACCCGGGCTTCGAAACCGCGGACGCCCCGGGCAGCCTGGGCTGGACGGAGCTTTACACCACCGACCCGGCCGCCGCCCAGACCTTCTACCGGACCGTCTTCGGCTGGCACACCCAGGACATGCCGCTCCCCGCCGGAGGCGGCACCTACACCCTCCTCACCCCCGCGAACTGCGGCAACGACCGCACGCACGGCGGCCTCATGGGCGTCCCCGCCGACCTCCTCGCCCCCACGGGCAAGCCCTACTGGCACCCCGTCTTCATCTCCAAGGACTGCGACGCCACCGTCGGCCTGGTGACCGGCAACGGCGGCACCCTCTCCATGGGCCCCGAAACCGCCGAGGGCGTCGGCCGCCTCGCCGTCTGCACGGACTCCGCCGGCGCCGAATTCGTCATCCTCACCCCGCACGGCTCGCTGTGACACCGGGAATCCGACGCGTTCCCAGGGTCGGGCCGACCGACGGCAGCACGCGGTGGTGTGCCTCGTCGACGTGCGGATTCGCATTCAGCCGGTCATCAACCATGATCCGATCGATGAAATCGTCGACGACGGTGGCGATGTTGTAGAGACCCCCGAGCCGCTCGTACAGCGAATTCGGCTGCATTTCCACGTTCGCTTCCTCTGGACGTGTGGGGACGCGCGTCCGGTCATGCGAGCCTTACGGGATCGCCGCGCCGGATGGTGCCGCCCGCGATCACGTCGGCGTAGACCCCCACGTTCACCTGGTTGTGCCGCGCTGCCGTACGCAGGATGCCGGCGTCTCGCGGCAGGTCCCCCTGCGGCAGCGTGATCATGACGCAGCGAGGGCAGGGGCCGGTGATCCGCAACCGGACCTCGTCGCCGATCGCCACCGTGTGACCGATCCAGCCGTTCTCCACGAAACCCCGCTCGTCCGGGCCGGTCGCCACGACGATGTTCGGCCGAAATCGCCGCACTTCGAAGCGCCCTTCGGGATACAGCTCGCGCAGCCGGTCGATCGTCGCCGTCGTCACCAGATGCACGACGGCGAGGTCGAAAAAGGTCCCGGCCGGCAGTTCCCACTCGGTCACGGTGTCTCTGTGGTCGAGCCCTTCCATGTCCGGCCAGTACTCCTCGGCCGTCGTGCCCGACCGTGCCTCCCCCTCGTCCTGCGTGCCCGCCAGCGTGACCTCGCGGCCGAGTGCCCGGGAAAGAATCTGTGCCAGGCCGGGCTGATCGCTCATCACGGCGGTGCCGTCGGGCAGGGTCAGACGGACGGCAGGCAGCTTCGCTCCCGCCTGAGGTGGCTCGACATAGGCAGCGCGAAAGTCGAAGAAGTTACCCCACTTGTGCGGATTCTTTGCGCCCGCGACCTTTCCTGTCGCTGCGTCGACAACGGCGAACCGCCGATCCCCGACGAGTCCGTACTTCGTGACCGCGGAGGCGTTCAACTCCTCGCCCAGCATCGACTTCACTGGATAGCGCCACAGGCCGACAACCGCACGGCCCTCCCCGTGCGCGGAACGCGCATGCGACGGATCCGTTCGCATGACGGCCTCCTCGATCCAACGCCCCGGCGCGGCCGTCGCGCACCCTCCTTACCAGCGGAAACCCCTGGAATCCTGCTGTCAACCGGAAGCCTGCGGGTCGGTAGGGGACGTGGTGGTCGGTGGCGTGAGCGCTCCTCCTCGGTGTCGGGAGCACCCCTCCCCCTGGCACAGGCATTACCCCGAGGGGGTATGGTCGGGCAGGCAAGCATTGCCGTGAGACGAGCAGAGAGCCCTTGCCGTGAGGCGAGCGGCGAGTCGGGGAAGGACGCCCACCGTGGACCGCACCGGAACGTCGAGCAGGCCGCTGGCGGCCAGGCTGCTCGCCGTGTGCGCCGTCGTCCTCGGGCTCTTCCTCATGCACGGTTCACCGGCTGCCGCTGCCGACGGATGCCATGGGGCGATGGCCGGCGCCATGCCGATGACCCAGGCCGCGCCCGCTGCGATGGGCTCGCCCGCGACAGCCCCGTCGGCAGGGCACTTCGCCGCCGCCCCTCATCTGACCCCTGTCGGCATGGACGGCACGCTGTGCGTGTCGACCCGTGCGCAGTCCTCGCCGCCGCTGCCGGCGGTCGGCGTGCCGGCCGTCATGGTCGTCACGGCGTGGGAGCCCCTCGGCCGACGGCTGGCGGCCGCGGTGGCGCGCTGGAGAGGGCCGCCCGAAGGCGGGCGGGGAGTGCTGCTCCGCGTGTGCGTCGCACGGACGTGACAGGCGCCCGCCGGACCCGGGACCGCTCCCGGGCCCGTACGACGTCCTGTTCACCCGCGCACCGCCCCGCTGTGGTTGCGCCCCCTTCGAAAGACTCGCGATGTCCCTCATTTCCCGTTTGTCCGCACGTCGCCGCACCCTCGCCGCAGCCTCCCTCGGCAGCGCTCTCGCGTTGGCCCTGGCCGCGTGTGGCGCCGACTCCCCGCACGACTCCTCGACGCCGCGAACCGGCAAGCCGTCCGCCTCGGCGTCCCCCACCGGTACGGGGCACGACCACTCCTCGATGCCCGGCATGGACATGAACGACGGGGACGGTCTGGCCGGTGAGAAGGACGGCTACCGGCTGACCTCGAACGCCGCCACGCTGCCGGCCGGCAAGGGGACCGACTATCGGTTCGCCGTCACCGGCCCGGACGGCAAGCCGGTCACCCGCTTCACCGTCGAGCAGACCAAGCGCCTGCACTTCTACGCCATCCGGTCCGACCTGACCGGTTTCCAGCACCTCCACCCCACCATGGCCGACGACGGCACCTGGACGGCCGGTCTCGCCGCGCTCCAGCCCGGTTCCTGGCGGTTGTTCGCCCAGTTCACGCCGCACAGCGGTACGGGCAGGAGTCAGGACCTCGTGCTCAGCCGGACCGTCACCGTCCCCGGCCCGGCGGCCACCACCCCGCTGCCCAAGGTGTCCACGACCACCGAGGTCGACGGGTACACCGTCACCGTGCGGGGGGAACTGATGGCGGGCATGGCCCACCCCCTCACCGTGACCGTCAGCAAGGACGGCAAGCCGGTCACCGACCTCCAGCCGTACCTGGACAGTTACGCCCATCTGACCGCCTTCCACGAAGGCGATCAGGCCTTCGCCCACCTCCACCCGCGGAACAAGGTCAACGGCGACCATGGAGGGCCCGGCCTGTCGTTCCACGCCGAGCTGGCCAAGTCCGGTAACTGGCGGCTGTTCCTGCAGTTCCGGACCGCCGGAAGGCTGCACACCGCCGCCCTCACCCTGCACGTGAGCTGAGCCGGCCCCCGCAGGCCTCGCTGCCGAGCGCGGGTTTCACCCCCGCAGGGAAACCCCACAGATGCCGCCGCACCCCGTCCGGACCCGTATGCACACAGGTCGGTCAGGGTGCGGCGGCACTTTCTCCAAGAGGGCTCAGATGTCCCGGAAGATTTCGATCTGCGCGCCGATCGAGTTGAGGCGGGCCGCGAGGTCCTCGTAACCGCGGTTGATGACATAGACGTTGCGCAGGACGGAGGTGCCCTCGGCGGCCATCATGGCGAGGAGGACGACGACGGCGGGGCGCAGGGCCGGGGGGCACATCATTTCCGCGGAGCGCCAACGGGTCGGGCCGTCGACCAGGACCCGGTGCGGGTCGAGGAGTTTGACCTGGGCGCCGAGGCGGTTGAGGTCCGTGAGGTAGATCGCGCGGTTGTCGTAGACCCAGTCGTGGATCAGGGTCTGGCCCTGGGCGCTGGCCGCGATCGCCGCGAAGAAGGGGACGTTGTCGATGTTCAGGCCCGGGAAGGGCATCGGGTGGATCTTGTCCAGCGGGGCCTGGAGTTTGGACGGGCGTACGGTCAGGTCGATCAGCCGGGTGCGGCCGTTGTCGGCGGCGTACTCCGTGCTGCGTTCGTGGTCCAGGCCCATCTCCTCCAGGACCGCGAGCTCGATCTCCAGGAACTCCACCGGCACCCGGCGGATGGTGAGTTCGGACTCCGTGACGACCGCCGCGGCCAGCAGGCTCATCGCCTCGACCGGGTCCTCGGAGGGGGCATAGTCCACATCGCGCTCGATGTGTGCGATGCCGTGGACGGTGAGGGTGGTGGTGCCGATGCCGTCGACCCGGACGCCCAACTCCTCCAGGAAGAAGCAGAGATCCTGGACCATGTAGTTGGAGGAGGCGTTGCGGATGACCGTGACGCCGTCGTGCCGGGCCGCCGCCAGCAGGGCGTTCTCGGTGACGGTGTCCCCGCGCTCGGTCAGCACGATCGCGCGCTTGGGGACCACGCTGCGGTCGACCTCGCCGAGGTACATGCCATCGGTCGCGGTGATCTCCAGGCCGAAGTGCCGCAGCGCCGTCATGTGCGGGGTGACGGTCCGGGTGCCGAGGTCGCAGCCGCCCGCGTACGGCAGTTTGAAGTGGTCCATGCGGTGCAGCAGCGGACCGAGGAACATGATGACGCTGCGGGTGCGGCGGGCCGCCTCCAGGTCCATGGAATGCAGGTCGAGTTCCGCCGGCGGCACGATCTCCAGGTCGTTGCCGTCGTTGATCCAGCGGGTGCGTACGCCGATGCTGCCGAGCACTTCGAGGATGCGGTAGACCTCCTCAATGCGGGCCACCCGGCGCAGAGTTGTGCGCCCGGCGTTCAGCAGGGTGGCGCAGAGCAGCGCCACGCAGGCGTTCTTGCTCGTCTTCACATCGATGCTGCCGGACAGCCGGCGGCCACCGACCACCCGCAGATGCATCGGTCCGGCGTAGCCGAGCGAGACGATCTCGCTGTCCAATGCCTCGCCGATCCGGGCGATCATCTCAAGGCTGATGTTCTGGTTCCCGCGTTCGATGCGATTCACCGCACTCTGGCTCGTGCCGAGCGCCTCCGCGAGCTGCGTCTGCGTCCAGCCACGGTGTTGCCGGGCGTCACGGATGAGCCTGCCGATGCGTACGAGGTAGTCGTCTGCCATGGGGCGACCGTATCTCAGATATGAGATGGATACGCAATTGATGGTGGTTGAGTTGTTCTATTAGAATGCGAATAAGTAGGGGGTGATTGAGGGTGGGTCACCGTCGGTGCGTACGCGGTGTCGTGAGGCGTTGGCGTAACGGCTCTTATCGACTGCTACCCCCTATGGCGCACTGAATAGCTCCCAAATGGTACGCATCCAGCGAAGGGCGTGAAGGGTGTGAAGGGTGTGAAGCGCATGAAGGGTGCGTCGGGGGACGGGATCGGGACCGGGGCGCGGTCGCGTTCCGGTGCGGCGTCGAACGGGCCCCTGCGGGCCCTGATCGCCGCCTTCCCCTTCGTTGCCGCGCTCGTGACCGTGGTGCTCGTGTACGCGGTCGTCGCCGGCCGGCTGCCCCAACCGCTCGCGACCCACTTCGGCGAGGGAGGCCGGGCCGACGGCTACGGCACCGGCCAGGACCTTCTGACGATGGCTCTGGGGCTGCTCGCGGTGTTCGGCGCCGTCTTCGGTGCTCTCCTCCAGGCGCGTGCCTTCCGCTCCGCATCCTCCTGGCTGATCGCCGGTGGATACGCCACGGCCGCGGGGATCGCCTATCCCAGCTGCCTCACCCTGCTCCTCAACGACGGTGTCGCCGATGCCTCGGCCGTGCGGCTGCCGTTGTGGCATGTGCCCCTGATACTGGCGGCCGCCCTGGTCGCCGGTGTGCTGGGCCGGCTGCTGGCCGGCGCACCGCCCCGATCGCCGCACCCGGCGTCCGGTGGAGCGCCCCGGCTCGACCTCCCGGCCGGCACGGCCGCCGGCTGGTCACGCACCATCAGCTCACCCCTGCTGTGCGTCGTCGGCGGCGTGCTGTTCTGCGCCGGGCTCGTCCTCGGCCTCCTCGTCGACTGGCTGCCGAGCCTGAGCCTGATCCTCGGGGCGGCCCTGGTCCTCCCCTTCGCCTCCGTACGGGTGACCGTCGACCGCCGCGGTCTGACCGTCGCGCCCACCCTGCTGTCGTCGCGCCTGCACATCCGGCGGGTGCCCCTCGACCGCATCACGGAGGCCGCCGGCCGGCCGATCGCCGCGCTCAGGGAGTACGGCGGCTGGGGCTACCGCCTCCGCCCCGGTGGCAGCGGGCTCATACTGCGCTCGGGTGACGGGATCGTGGTGACGCTCACCGGCGGCCGGACGTTCGCCGTGACGGTCGACGACGCGGCCACCGCCGCCGCCCTGCTCAATACGTACGCCGACCGCGCGCGGTCACGGCAAGGAGGCTGAGGTGCTCTTCCGCGTTGATCCCGGCTCGTCCGTCCCGCTCGGCGACCAGATCGCGGCGTCGGTCCGCGGGGCGATCGCCGACGGCACCGTCAGCGCCGGGGAGCGGCTGCCGGCCGCCCGGGAACTCGCCGCGTCCCTCGGCGTGAACGTGCACACGGTCCTGCGCGGCTACCAGCGCCTCAAGGAAGAGGGGCTGATCGAACTCCGCCGCGGCCGCGGCGCGGTCGTCACCGGCACCACCTCGCCGGCCCGCGCCCGCCTCGGGGAGTCCGCCGCCCGCCTGATCGCCGAGGCCCGCCAACTGGGGCTCTCCGACGAGGAGATCGTGGGAGTGGTGCGGGTGGGGCTGAACGGGCAGTGAGGGGTGGAAGGGCCGGGTGGGCCGGGTGGCACGGAGCCGAGAGACCCGTCCGCCCGGCCGTCCGTGACGGCCACTCCCCGCGCTGCGCCGTACGGGTCACACTGCCGCCATGGAACCCACCCAGGCCCCGCGCACCGACGCCCTCCTCCAGCGTTTCCGCACCACCCTGCACACCCACCTGCCGCTGCGGGCCCTGTGGGCGCACGGGTCGCTCGCCGGCGGTGACTACCAGGAGGGCCGCAGCGACCTCGACCTGATCGCGGTCCTCGACCGGCCGTACACCGCGGAGGAGGAACGGCACATCGGCGCGCTGCACCGCACGCTGGACGCCACCGACCCGCTCGCCCCGCATCTGCACCGCAGCTATCTGGTCGCCGACGACACCACCGCCGACCCCGGGCGCACCCACCTCACCTGGGCTCACCGGGAACTGCTGCACCGCCCGGTGAGCCCCGTCACCCGACGCGAACTCCACACGTTCGGCCGCGTCCTCTCCGGTGACGCCCCCGGCGCGCTGCTCCCGCCGGTGACCGATACCGAGCTCGCCGCCTACGTCCGTGACGACCTGCGGAGTTACTGGCGCCCCGCCCTGGACCACCCGGCGCGCTGGCTCCAGGACGCCTGGGTCGACCTCGGACTGCTGACCCTCGCCCGCGCCACGGTGACCCTGCGCGACGGCACCCTGATCATCAAGGCCGGGGCGCTGACCGTCCTCGGCGAACTCGGCGCACCGGACGCCGTCGTCACCGACATCAGAAGCCGGCGGTACGGCCCCCGGCCCCCGGTCGTCCCCGCGGACCCGGAGCGCCCCGAGCCCTCGCCCTGGCTCCTCCACCGCGCCGACCTCACCCGGGCCTTCCTCGGCCCGGCGATCGACCGCACCCTCGCGACGTACCGCGACGGTGCGGACCGAGGTGGCAACTAACCCCTACCGGGCACAACTGCCTTTGATTTACGCCTAGTTGACAGGCGGGCGGGGTCGAAAGGGCATGGCCTCCCGGGGTCGGTGAAAGCGGGCAATTGCCGTGACCTAGATTGGGCCGGGTGACCACGCGCCTCTCCCGTGACGGAGCCCCGACGCCTTCGCAGACACCCACGCCCACGCCGACGTCGGCTCCCGGTCGTTCCCGGTCCCGCGCCCGCGTACGGGGGGTCGCGCTCGGTGTCGTGCCGCTGGTGGCGCTGCTCGCCGTCGCGGGGTTCGCGCCGCTGCCGTACTCCATTGCGCGGCCCGGGCAGACCACGAACGTGCTGGGGGAGGACGGCGGCGCGGAGGTCATCTCGATCAGCGGCGCTCCGGCGCGCAAGACCCGTGGCCAGTTGCGGATGGTGGCGATCCAGGCGACCGGGCCGCATGTCGACATCCATCTGGGCCAGGTGGTCGATGCCTGGTTCCGTACGGACCGGGCGGTGATGCCCAAGGATGCCGTCTTTCCTTCCGGAAAGTCCGATGCGCAGGTCGCGGAGCACAACCTCGCGGACATGAAGTCCTCCCAGCGGGCCGCCGTCGGCGCCGCGCTCGGGCTGCTGCACAAGGACCCGGACCGGGTGAAGGTGTCCTTGCGGCTCGACGATGTGGGCGGGCCCAGCGCCGGGCTGATGTTCTCGCTCGGCATCGTCGACAAGCTGGCCGGCGACGGCAGCGGCGGCGACCTCACCGGCGGTCGCACCATCGCCGGTACGGGGACGATCGACGCCGACGGCACGGTGGGTGCGGTCGGTGGCGCGGCACTCAAGACGCAGGCGGCGCGGCGGGACGGGGCGGGCGTCTTCCTCGTGCCGAAGGAGGAGTGCGCACAGGTGCAGCCCGCACCGGCGGGGCTGCGGCTGGTGCCCGTCACCACGCTCAAGAGCGCGGTGCGGGCACTGCGCGCACTGGCCCGGGGCGGCGCGGTCCCGCACTGCTGAGGCCGCCCACCCCGGCCCTCAAGTCACCGTCCTCTTTGGCCGGTTGACCTCACTCTCCTGCGGGCGCGTTCAGTCGGTGCTCCGGTGACCCTCCGTGTCATCGTCATCGCCCTCGTCATCGCCCTCGTCGAGGATGGTCAGGTCCAGTCGCCGCAGCCGCTCCAGGTCGGCGAGGATGTTGATCTCGACGATCTTGCCGTGCGCGACGGTGAAGTCCATGACGGAGAAGAGCCGGCCGTTGTGCACCGTGATCAGCCCGGGCGCGCCGTTGACCAGGGCCGGCCGGGAGGACAGCGACAACCGGGAGAACAGCAGGGCCTGTTCGACGACCGTCCGGGCGCCGCGGACGAGCTTCGAGATGCCGCCGGGCGCGGCACCGGCGTCCGCCCGCAGCACCACATCGGGGTCGAGCACCGCGAGCAGCGCGTCGAAGTCGCCGCCGCGCGAGGCGGCGAGGAAGGCGTCGACCACCTCCCGCTGGCGGGTGAGGTCGATCTCCGGCGCCGGCGCCGTGCCCCGGACCCGCCGCCGGGCGCGGCTGGCGAGCTGCCGGGCGGCGGCCGGCGTACGGTCGATGACCGGCGCGATCTCGTCGAAGGGCATCGCGAACATGTCGTGCAGCACGAAGGCCAGCCGCTCGGCGGGGGAGAGGGCCTCCAGGACGACCAGCAGCGCGAGCCCCACCGAGTCGGCCAGCAGCGCCTCCTGCTCCGGGTCGACGCGGTCCGGGTGGCTCACGATGGGCTCGGGGACGTGCGTGTCGAGGGAGTCCTCGCGGCGCGCCTTGCGCATCCGCAGCTGGTCCAGGCAGACCCGCCCCACGACCGTGGTCAGCCATCCGCCCAGGTTCTCCACCCCGTCCACGCCGGACCGGTTCAGCCGCAGCCAGGCCTCCTGAACGGCGTCTTCCGCCTCGCTGAGCGAGCCCAGCATCCGGTAGGCCACCGCCCGCAGATGCCCCCGGTTCTGCTCGAACTGCTCCGCCAGCCACTGAGTGTCGGTCATCGGTCTCCTGCCTCCCCGTCAAGGTGCGTCATGATGATGACGTAGTGGACCGGCACGATGTGACAGTTACATGACGTCACGTGGGTGTCACGCGCTGACCGGATGGTTGACATGGCTCCGGGCCGCGGCGAGGACGACCGGGTCGCCGTCTACGAGGTGATCGCCGACCCGGCCCGCCTTTCAGCAGCTCACCCTCGGGACCCCCGGAACCGTCACTACGCGGCCGGAGCGCGGGGAAGCAGCACAGGAAAGTCGGGGCATGACCGCGCCGCCCTGATGTACTAGAGTTATCTCGACATCGAGATATCTGCCGAGGCGCACCGCAGCCGCCACCCCGGTAAGGGTTACCTAACTAAGCCTTACCTTAGCGGATCGCAGGGGAGTCGTGGCGGCAGGATTGCGGAGAGCACGCGCACATTGATGAAGGAGACTGTCGTGTCGGCGAACAGCTTCGACGCCCGCAGCACGCTGCAGGTGGGCGACGAGTCGTACGAGATCTTCCGGCTGGACAAGGTCGAGGGCTCCGCCCGTCTGCCGTACAGCCTGAAGGTGCTGCTGGAGAACCTGCTCCGCACCGAGGACGGCGCGAACATCACCGCCGACCACATCCGGGCGCTCGGGAGCTGGGACTCGCAGGCCCACCCCAGCCAGGAGATCCAGTTCACGCCGGCCCGCGTGATCATGCAGGACTTCACCGGTGTGCCGTGCGTCGTGGACCTCGCGACCATGCGTGAGGCCGTGAAGGCACTGGGCGGCGACCCGGCCAAGATCAACCCGCTGGCCCCGGCCGAGCTGGTCATCGACCACTCCGTCATCGCCGACAAGTTCGGCACGAAGGAGGCCTTCGGCCAGAACGTCGAGCTGGAGTACGGCCGCAACAAGGAGCGCTACCAGTTCCTGCGCTGGGGCCAGAAGGCGTTCGACGAGTTCAAGGTCGTCCCGCCCGGCACCGGCATCGTCCACCAGGTCAACATCGAGCACCTGGCCCGCACCGTCATGGTCCGCGGCGGCCAGGCGTACCCCGACACCCTCGTCGGCACCGACTCGCACACCACGATGGTCAACGGCCTGGGCGTCCTGGGCTGGGGCGTCGGCGGCATCGAGGCCGAGGCCGCGATGCTCGGCCAGCCGGTCTCCATGCTCATCCCGCGCGTCGTCGGCTTCAAGCTGACCGGTGAGCTGCCCACCGGCACCACCGCCACCGACCTGGTCCTCACGATCACCGAGATGCTGCGCAAGCACGGTGTCGTCGGCAAGTTCGTCGAGTTCTACGGTGAGGGCGTCGCCGCCACCTCCCTGGCCAACCGCGCCACCATCGGCAACATGTCGCCCGAGTTCGGCTCCACCGCCGCGATCTTCCCGATCGACGGCGAGACGCTCAACTACCTGAAGCTGACCGGCCGTTCGGAGCAGCAGGTCGCGCTCGTCGAGGCGTACGCCAAGGAGCAGGGCCTCTGGCTGGACCCGAAGGCCGAGCCGGACTTCTCCGAGAAGCTGGAGCTGGACCTCTCCACCGTCGTCCCGTCGATCGCCGGCCCGAAGCGCCCGCAGGACCGCATCGTCCTGGCGGAGGCCGCCCAGCAGTTCGCCAAGGACGTCCTCAACTACGTCGAGGCCCCCGTCGCGCAGTCGCCGGCCGCCGCCGCGTCGCCGGTCGACGAGGCGAGCGCGGAGTCCTTCCCCGCCTCCGACGCCCCCGCCTACGGCAGCCAGGAGAACGGTGCCGGCGCGCCGCAGCACGCCGACGGCACCGGTGCCGCCGTCCCGTCCCACCCGGTCACCGTCACCGCCCCCGACGGCTCGACCTACACCCTCGACCACGGTGCGGTGACGGTCGCGGCCATCACCTCCTGCACCAACACCTCGAACCCGTACGTCATGGTCGCCGCGGCGCTGGTCGCCAAGAAGGCCGTCGAGAAGGGCCTGACCCGCAAGCCGTGGGTCAAGACCACCCTCGCCCCGGGCTCGAAGGTCGTCACCGACTACTTCGACAAGGCGGGCCTGACGCCGTACCTGGACAAGGTCGGCTTCAACCTCGTCGGCTACGGCTGCACCACCTGCATCGGCAACTCCGGCCCGCTGCCGGAGGAGGTCTCCAAGGCGGTCAACGACCACGACCTGGCCGTGACCTCGGTGCTCTCCGGCAACCGCAACTTCGAGGGCCGGATCAACCCCGACGTCAAGATGAACTACCTGGCCTCGCCGCCGCTGGTCGTGGCCTACGCGCTCGCCGGCTCGATGAAGGTGGACATCACGCGCGACGCCCTGGGCACCGACCAGGACGGCAACCCGGTCTACCTGAAGGACATCTGGCCGACCGAGTCCGAGGTGAACGACGTCGTCGCCAACGCCATCGGCGAGGACATGTTCTCCAAGTCCTACAGCGACGTCTTCGCGGGCGACGCCCAGTGGAACGCGCTCCAGGTCCCGACCGGCAACACCTTCGAGTGGGACCCGCAGTCCACCTACGTCCGCAAGCCCCCGTACTTCGAGGGCATGACGATGGAGACCACCCCGGTCTCCGACATCACGGGCGCCCGCGTGCTCGCCAAGCTGGGCGACTCGGTCACCACCGACCACATCTCCCCGGCCGGTGCGATCAAGGCCGACACCCCGGCCGGCCAGTACCTCACCGAGCACGGCGTCGAGCGTCGCGACTTCAACTCCTACGGCTCCCGCCGCGGTAACCACGAGGTCATGATCCGCGGCACCTTCGCCAACATCCGCCTGCGCAACCAGATCGCGCCGGGCACCGAGGGCGGCTACACCCGCGACTTCACCCGCGACGGCGGCCCGGTCTCCTTCATCTACGACGCGTCGCAGAACTACCAGGCCGCCGGCATCCCGCTGGTCGTCCTGGCCGGCAAGGAGTACGGCTCCGGCTCGTCCCGCGACTGGGCGGCCAAGGGCACCGCGCTGCTCGGCGTCAAGGCCGTCATCGCCGAGTCCTACGAGCGCATCCACCGCTCGAACCTCATCGGCATGGGCGTGCTGCCGCTGCAGTTCCCCGAGGGCCGGAACGCCGAGTCGCTCGGCCTGACCGGTGAGGAGAGCTTCTCCATCGCCGGCGTGACCGAGCTGAACGACGGCACCACGCCGCGCACGGTCAAGGTCACCACCGACACCGGTGTCGAGTTCGACGCGGTCGTCCGCATCGACACCCCCGGCGAGGCCGACTACTACCGCAACGGCGGCATCATGCAGTACGTGCTGCGGTCGCTGATCCGGAAGTAACCCACCGGCAGCCGCACCCGGCAGCAGCGCCACGACGGGCCGCACTCCCTCGACCGAGGGGGTGCGGCCCGTCCGCGTGCGCGCGGTGGTGTCACCGCCCGGGATCACCGGCCGTCCGGCGCTCCCAGCAGCTCGACCTCGGCGAGCGTGGCGGTGCCGTCGGGCACCAGCCGGTAGTGCCGGTAGTCCGCCGGGCGGGCGAGCGCGAAGACCCGGGTCTGGCGGTCCCAGGCGAACGACTCGGCCGAGCGCCGGTCCAGCTGTGTCCAGTGGCTGCCGTCCGCGGAGCCCTCCAGCCGCCAGCCGGTCGGCGCGCTGCCGCGGTCGGCCGAGGTGAGGGTGTACGAGGTGATCCGGGCCGGCCGGGGCAGGTCGATCGGCGCCGCGGTGAGCGGGGCCGCCGTGTCGGAGGTGTTGTCGAAGAGCGGGCCGGCGGACGGATCGGTGGAGTCCGCGGGTGGCACCGGCACCTTGTCGTCCTCGGTCAGGGACGTGGGCGCGGCGTGCGGGCCGGTGCCCCAGGAGGACGGCCGGTCGCCCATGGCGAATTCCAGGGTGCCGCCACGGGCCAGCAGCCGGTGCGGCAGCGCGGTGGAATTCCACGGCTTTCCGTTGAACCGGAGGCCCTGGACATAGACGTTGCGGGCATTGTTGCGCGGGGCGTTGACGACGAGGTCGCGGCCGTTCTCCAGATGGATCGTGGCCTTGGTGAACAGCGGCGAACCGACCGCGTATTCGCCCTGGCCCATCACCAGCGGATAGAAGCCGAGCGCGCTGAAGACGTACCACGCGGACATCTCGCCGTTGTCCTCGTCGCCCGGATATCCCTGGCCGATCTCACTGCCGAGGTAGAGCCGGGAGAGTGCCTCCCGGACCTTCTCCTGGGTCTTCCAGGGCTGCCCGGCCGCGTCGTAGAGATAGGCGATGTGGTGTGACGGCTGGTTGCTGTGGCCGTACATGCCCATCCGGGTGTCGCGGGCCTCGGTCATTTCGTGGATCACGTCGCCGTACGAGCCGGCGAATTCCTTCGCGGCGGTTTCCGGGGTGGCGAAGTAGGCGTCCAGCTTCTTCGCCAGCGCGGCGCGGCCGCCGTAGAGGTTGGCCAGGCCCCGGGTGTCCTGGGGCGCGGTGAAGGCGGCGGTCCAGGCGTTGGTCTCGGTGTAGTCGTGGCCCCAGACGCGGGGGTCGAACTTCTCCGGGGGCAACCGCCAGTGGCCCTCGGCGTCCTTGCCCTGGAAGAAGCCGATCCGGTCGTCGAAGAGCTTGACGTAATTCCGGGCGCGGCCCAGGAAATACTCGGATTCCTCCCGGTAGCGGGGCTTTTTCGTCTTCTCGTAGAGCGCCTGGCCCATACGGGCGATGCCGAAGTCGTTGAGACAGCCCTCCAGCGCCCAGGACAGGCCCTCACGGGTCTCGGTGCTCGTATAACCGAGGAAGGGCGCGGTGTTCATGCCCTTGCGGCCGACGCCGGAGCCGGGCGGGGCGACCGTGGCGTTCTTGACGGCGGCGGTATAGGCGGCCTCGGCGTCGAATTTCACGCCCTTGACGTAGGCGTCGGCGAAGGCCACATCGGAACTCGTACCGGTCATCAGGTCCGCGTATCCGGGCGACGACCACCGTGAGATCCAGCCGCCGTCCTTGTACTGCTGGACGAAACCGTCGACCATTTTCCCGGCCCGCCGCGGGGTGAGCAGCGAATAGGCCGGCCAGGTGGTCCGGTAGGTGTCCCAGAAGCCGTTGTTGACGTAGATCTCCCCGTCGACGATCTTCGATCCGGTGCGGGTCGGGGTGTCCGGGCCGGTCTGCGGGGAGAACGGGCTCGCGTAACGGCTGCGCGAACCGGCCTGCTCGAAGCCGGAGTTGGGGTAGAGGTAGAGCCGGTAGAGGTTCGAGTACAGGGTGGTCAGCCGGTCGCGGGTGGCGCCCTGGACCTCGATGCGGCCGAGCAGCGCGTCCCACTGCGCCTGCGCCCGCTGCTCGACGGTGCCGAAGGCCGTGCCGGCCGGGATCTCCCGGTTCAGGTTCGCCCTGGCCTGGTCCACGCTGATCAGGGAGGTGGCGATCCGCATCGTCACGGTCCGGTCGGCGCCCGGCCGGAAGCGGAGGTAGCCGGTGACGTCCTTGCCGCCCCCGCCGTCCAGCCTTCCCCCGCCGGTCACCGGAGCGTCGAAGACGCCGTAGACGAAGAGCCGGGTGGCGCCGACGGACAGCCCGCTGCGGACGTCCGAGAAGCCGGTGACCACACCGCGGTCGGTGTCCAGGCTCAGCCCGCCCTTGTTGTTGACGTTGTCGAAGATCAGGCTCGCCCGGTCGCCGGGGAAGGTGAAGCGCATCAGCGCGGCGTGGTCGGTCGGGGTGATCTCCGTCTTGAGGCCGTTGTCGAAGGTCACGCCGTAGTAGTGCGGCCGGGCGGTCTCGTTGCTGTGGTGGAACGGCAGCGCCCGGCCGGTGCGGGAGGCGTCCGGGGTGCCGTCCGCGACGGACGGCATCACCTGGAAGGTCTGCCGGTCGCCCATCCAGGGACTGGGTTCGTGGCTGGCGCTGAACGCCTGGAGGGTGGGCAGGTTGTCGGCGTTGTTCTTCCGCGCGTACTCGTAGAGCCAGTCCGCGGAGCCGGCGTTGGTCACCGGGGTCCAGAAGTTGAAGCCGTTGGGGACGGCGGTGGCCGGGAAGGTGTTGCCGCGCGAGAAGCTGCCGCTGGAGAGGGTGCCGCGGGTGGTGACGGCGTAGTCCGACAGATGGGCCGGCGGCTTCTCCGGCGGGGTGGGCCGCAGGGTGATGTCGTCGACCCAGCCCCGGAAGGCGGGCGCGGCCGAGGGGGCCTTGGGCGCGTCGTAGGCCACCAGGATCCGGTCGACGGTCTTGCCGGCGGCGACCGCGCCGATCCGCGAGGTGCGCTGGTTCCACTGGTTGACGTAGAGCATTTTGGACGCGGCCTGGCCCTGGGGGGTCAGCGGGGCGCCGTGCTGGTCGACCGCGGACAGCTCGCTGAGGTACGTGCCGTCGGTGAAGGCCAGATCGACCGCGACATGGGTCGCCGGGTAGGACAGATCGGTTCTGGCCATCTCCGGGAAGACCAGGTACGACAGCGAAGTCGACGCCGTGACCGGGACGTTGACGTCAAAGATCTTGTTGTACGCGTATCCGCGGCCGTCGGCGGTGTGGGTGCCGGCGTACCGCAGCGCATGCCCGCCGGTGAAGCCGGCGTGGGCCTTGGCGGTGGGGGAGTCGGCCGGCCCGGTGTCGGTACGGGTGCTCATACCGGGCGCCGCGGGGGTGGTCTCCGGGCTCACGCCGGAGGCCCTGGGCCTGCCGTCGGGCCCGGTCTCGGCGGTGTCGGTCCAGTCCGGTCCGGGCTGGCCGGATTCGAAGGAGGAGCTGAACTCCGCGTCCGCGCGGGGGGTGTGGGGCGGCGCGGCCCGGGCCGGGCCGGGGAGGGTGAGGACGAGCAGAACGGCCGCGGTGAGGGCGGCCGGGCGGGTGATGCCCCGCAGATGACGGTGCCGGTGTCGGATCCGCACGCGAGCCCTCTCAACCAGTGTGACATCGTTGTCAGTTGAATGGCGCCAAGATAAACAGAGATAAGTAACGTGCGTGCGGACTTTGGTGTCAAGGGTGTCGCTGTGATCGGGGTGCCGGTCGTGCCGCGAGGTGATCCGGACGGCCGCCGGCGCGGATTGGCCGCATGTCGGCGAGGTCTCAACTAGGGAAAGATGCCCGCCCAACCCTGCATTCGATCTTGCCCCTTCGGCTGGAAGTGGACTATACCTGTCGGCGTCCGACCGGCCGTACGACCAAGGCCGTGGATCCGGGGGGAAGGCGGGGAACGGATGAGTGACCCGCATTTTCCCAGCGAGCCCGATGCACATCCCGTACAACTCAGCTTCATCTGACCCGCGGTGCCGGGGTGGCTCCGGTACACCGCCTGAGTCCTGAAGAAGGCGAGGACTTGAGCATGGGATCCACCTCAGAATTCAATCGTCGTGATCTGGTCAAGCGAGCCGCAGCCCTGGGGATCGTCGCCGTACCGGCCATGAGCGTGCTGTCCGCCTGTGCCAGCGGTGGGGGCGGCGGCGAGGACAAGGTCGAAAAGGGCAAGAAGTCGGCGAAGAATCCGCTGGCGGTCAACGATTCGGCCGGCCTCGACGTGGTCATCTTCGACGGCGGATTCGGCGACAAATACGCCAAGGACGCCCAGGCCCTGTACGTCAAGTCCTTCCCGAAGGCCGACGGCAAGGTCAAGCTGTCCTCCACCCAGAAGATCCAGTCGACCCTGCAGCCGCGCTTCAACGGCGGAAACCCCCCGGACCTGGTCGACAACTCCGGTGCCGAGCAGATGGATTTCGGCACGCTGGTGGCCAAGGACCAGCTGACCGACCTCACCCCGCTCCTGGACGCCCCCTCCGTCGACGACCCGAACAAGAAGGTGCGCGACACCCTGCGCCCCGGTGTCGTCGAGATGGGGCAGTTCGGCGGCAAGGAGACCTGGATCCTCTACTACGCCTACACGGTGTACGGCGTGTGGTACTCCAGGAGCAATCTGCAGAAGCTCGACGCGGAATACCCCGAAACCTGGGACGACATGCTCGCGCTGTGCGCGAAGGCCAAGAAGAAGGGCGTCGCGGGCTGGACGTACCCCGGTAAGTACCCCTACTACCTGCCCTTCAGCCTCTATCCGTTCATCGCGAAGATCGGCGGCGAAGAGGTCCTGAAGAAGATCGACAATCTGGAGCCCAACGCCTGGAAGGACCCGGCGGTCAAGGCGGCCTTCGAGGCCTATTACGAGCTCTACCGCAAGGGATATGTGCTGAAGGGCTCGCCCGGCCTGGACCACCTCCAGTCGCAGAAGGCCTGGGCCGAGGGCAAGGCGCTGTTCATCCCCAACGGCTCGTGGGTGGAGAACGAGTCGGCCAAGCAGATCGCGAAGAACCCGAACTTCGACCTCGCGGTGGGCGCCCCCTCCAGCCTGTCCTCCTCCGACAAGATGCCGTACGGCACGATCTGGGCGTCCGGCGGCGAACCGTACATCGTCCCGAGGAAGGCGCGGAACGCCGAGGGCGGAATGGAATTGCTGCGCATCATGCTCAGCAAGCGGTCCGCCCAGAACTTCATCAAGCAGGTGTCCTCGCTGACCTCGCTCAACGGCGGAACGGAAGGACTGAAGCTGCCGCCGGGTCTGGCATCGGCGCAGGCGGTGCTGCAGAAGGCGGGCCAGAACATCGTCAATCCGCGGCTGCAGGACTGGTACGTGGCGCTGCAGAAGGAACGCATCGGCGTCGGTGCGCTGGGCGAGATGATGGCCGGCCGGATGACGCCCGACGAGGCCATCACCAAGATCCAGAAGTACGCGGACGAAACCCGCGATGATTCCAGCGTGAAGAAGTACAAGCGCTGACCGATACATCGTCCGACGCGTCACCGGCGGTGGGAACGCAGGCAGAGAGCGGGATCGGTAGTCATGAAGCACGGTAAGTACCGTTTCATCGCGGGGTTCTTGGTGCTCCCGCTGGCGATTTATGCGATCTTCGTGATCTCGCCATTCGTCCAGGCCATCTACTACTCCTTCACGGACTGGACCGGACTGAGTCCGGACCTGAAGGTGGTCGGCTTCGACAATTACGCCCGTCTCTTCCAGGACGAGGTGTTCTGGGCCGCGGTGGGCAACAGCGTCACGCTGTTGCTGCTGCTGCCGGTGGTGACGCTCTCGCTCGGCCTGTTCTTCGCGTTCATGCTCAACGTCGGTGGCCGCCGCCGGAAGAAGGCGGTCATCGGCGGAGTGCGCGGCTCGGGGGCTTACAAAATCCTCTACTTCTTCCCGCAGGTGCTGTCGGTCCCGATCGTGGCACTGCTGTTCCAGTTCGCCTACAACCCGGAGAGCGGCGCCCTGAACGCGTTCCTCCAGGCGATCGGGCTCGACAGCGTGCAGCCCGACTGGCTGGGAGATCCGCAGATCGCGCTGTGGTGCGTGATGGCCGCCATGGTGTGGGCCAATGTCGGTTTCTACGTCGTGCTGTTCTCGGCCGGGATGAGTTCCATTCCGAAGGACTTCTACGAGGCCGCGCTGCTGGACGGCGCGAACCGCTTCAACACCTTCTTCCGGATCACCCTGCCGCTGCTGTGGGACACCGTGCAGACCGGCTGGATCTACATGGGAATCCTCGCCCTGGACGTTTCGGCCTTCGCGTTCGTGCAAATCATGAGCGTCGGCCCGGGCGGCCCCGACTATTCGACCGAGGTCCTTCCGCTGTACGTGTACCAGAAGACGTTCCGCGACGGTCAGGCCGGCTATGCGACCGCCATCGGCGTTTCCCTGCTGATCGTGACCCTGATCTTCTCGGGCATCGTCATGCGGCTGGGACGCCGCGAGCGACTGGAGTTCTGATGAGCGCGCAGACCGACCCCGCGGACCTCCCGGGCGTCACCAAGGAGCAGGGGCCGCCCGGCGGGGCCACCTCGCCGGTGCCCGGACCGCGCGCCGGACGCGGCGGCACGGACGGTACGGCCGGCCGGAACGGCGGCGGCGAGGGCCGGGTCCTCAACGTCTTCTCGCACGGAGTCCTGGTCATCTGGGGCCTGTTGGTGACCATGCCGCTGCTCTGGGCGGTGGTCAGCTCCTTCAAGGACGACACCGAGATCTTCGGTTCGCCCTGGAGCCTGCCCTCGGTCCTGCACGTCGACAACTGGGCCCGCGCCTGGGACAAGGCGAACATGGGCCAGTACTTCCTCAACTCGCTGATCGTGGTGGGCGGTTCACTGATCGGCACGATGCTGCTCGGGTCGATGGCGGCCTATGTGTTGGCCCGCTTCGACTTCCCCGGCAACCGCTTCCTCTACTTCTTGTTCGTCGGCGGTATGGGCTTCCCGGTCATCCTGGCGCTGGTTCCGCTGTTCTTCGTCATGAAGAACATGACGCTGCTGGACAGCTACCACGGCCTGATCCTGGTCTACATCGCCTACTCGCTGCCGTTCACGGTGTTCTTCCTCAGCGGGTTCTTCCGGACGCTGCCCACCTCGGTGGCCGAGGCCGCGCTGATCGACGGCGCCTCGCACACCCGCACCTTCTTCCAGGTCATGCTGCCGATGGCCCGGCCCGGCCTGATCAGCGTCGGGATCTTCAACTTCCTCGGGCAGTGGAACCAGTACCTGCTGCCGACGGTGCTCAACGTCGGCGACCCCGACAAGAAGATGCTCACCCAGGGACTGGTGGCCCTCGCGGTGAGCCAGGGGTACAAGGGCGACTGGTCGGGGCTGTTCGCGGGTCTGACGATCGCGATGCTCCCCGTTCTCGCCGCGTACATCATCTTCCAGCGTCAGGTGGTGGCCGGGCTGACCGCCGGCGCGCTCAAGTAGTGCCTGATCAGACCGTGCCTCCCACCGGATTGCCGGTGGGAGGCCGGTGCGTTGTGCTGGTCTCAGGAGCGTTGAAGGACTTGACGGGAGGTGTCCCGGGCAGCTCAGCTTAGATTCACATGTTGGAGACAAGCCGGGCCCCGCTGCTGTGGTCCGGTCCGGCGGGCGGTCGTCGCGCTGTCCGCCCCAGGCGGGAGTGGATGAGTCGATGGAGACTCCGGGGTCGCAGTCCTCGCTGCACCGGGCCAATCTGGAGCGGGTGGTACGCGCCGTACGCATGGCGGGCTCGCTCACCCAGGCGGAGATCGCCCGGAGCACGGGGCTGTCCGCGGCCACCGTCTCCAACATCGTCCGGGAACTGAAGGACGGCGGCACCGTCGAGGTCACCCCCACCTCGGCGGGTGGCCGCCGGGCGCGCAGCGTCTCGCTCTCCGGCGACGCGGGCATCGTCGTGGGCGTCGACTTCGGCCACTCCCACCTGCGCGTGGCGGTCGGCAACCTGGCGCACCAGGTGCTCGCCGAGGAGGCCGAGCCGATCGATGTGGACGCCTCCGCCGCGGAGGGCTTCGACCGCGCGGAACAGCTGGTCAACCGGCTGATCGAGGCGACCGGAATCGGCGCCGACAAGGTCATCGGCGTCGGCCTGGGCGTGCCCGGACCGATCGACGTGGAATCCGGGACGCTGGGCTCGACCGCGATCCTGCCGGGCTGGACGGGGACGAACCCCAGGCAGGAGCTGTCCGGGCGGCTCGGCGTCCCCGTCTACGTCGACAACGACGCCAACCTCGGCGCGCTGGGCGAGCTGGTCTGGGGCGGTGGCCGCGGGGCCGCCGACCTCGCGTACATCAAGGTCGCCAGCGGTGTCGGTGCCGGGCTGGTGATCAGCGGGCAGATCTACCGCGGGCCGGGCGGTACCGCGGGCGAGATCGGGCACATCACGCTGGACGAGTCCGGGCCGGTCTGCCGTTGCGGCAACCGCGGCTGCCTGGAGACCTTCACCGCGGCCCGGTACGTGCTGCCGCTGCTGCAGCCGAGCCACGGGCCCGATCTGACCATGACGCGGGTGGTCCAGCTGGCCCGCGAGGGCGATCCGGGTTGCCGACGCGTCATTGCGGACGTAGGCCGCCATATCGGTAGTGGTGTGGCGAACTTGTGTAATCTGCTCAATCCCAGCCGAGTGGTACTCGGCGGCGATCTCGCCGACGCCGGTGAGCTGGTGCTGGCACCGATCCGCGAGTCCGTGTCGCGCTACGCAATTCCCAGCGCGGCACGGCAGTTGGGGATTGTCACGGGCACGCTCGGTGGCCGCGCCGAGGTGCTGGGCGCGCTCGCGCTGGTGCTGAGCGAGAT
This sequence comes from Streptomyces sp. NPDC059649, assembly GCF_042734445.1. Lineage (NCBI taxonomy): Bacteria > Bacillati > Actinomycetota > Actinomycetes > Kitasatosporales > Streptomycetaceae > Streptomyces > Streptomyces sp. NPDC059649. The sequence continues at coordinate 155,137 of NZ_JBHWDV010000005.1, read as the reverse complement.
GGGCGATTCGACACTGCTCGACGGTGCGCAGACCGTGGATGCGCCTGCCCTGGCATAAGCGCTCTGCGTTCACACTGCTAACGCATGGCACCGTTGCCATCTCGTTAAGGATTTACTTCTTGACGGTCGGCTGGCGGCCGAGTTGACTTCCAGCCACCTCGGCCGCAACGACGCGGCCACGTCAGGGAGGCAACCCCAATGAACGTTTGGACGCGTCGCGTCGTCATAGGTACCGCTGCCGTTTCGATGGCGCTCTCCGTGGCCGCCTGCGGCAAGGCCGGAGACGGCGCCAAGGGCGGCGGTGGCGACAACAAGACCATCGGCCTGCTTCTGCCGGAGAACAAGACCACGCGTTACGAGACCTTCGACCGCCCGATGATGGAGGCGAAGATCAAGGAACTGTGCAGCGACTGCACGGTCAAGTACAACAACGCGGCGCAGGAGACCGAGACCCAGAAGAAGCAGTTCGACGCGCTGATCACCCAGGGTGTGAAGGTGATCATCCTGGACGCGGTCGACTACAAGGCCACCCAGTCGTGGGTGAACCAGGCCGCCAAGAAGGGCGTCAAGGTCATCGCCTACGACCGTCTGGCCGAGGGCAACATTTCGGCCTATGTCTCCTACGACAACGAGAAGATCGGCCGCCTCCAGGGGCAGGCGCTGGTCAAGGCGCTCGGCGACAAGGCCAAGGACAGCAATGTCGTCATGATCAACGGCTCGCCGACCGACCCGAACATGCCGTTCTTCAAGAAGGGCGCGCACAGCGTCCTCGACAAGCAGGTCAAGAAGATCGCGTACGAGCAGGACATCCCGGACTGGTCGTCGGACGAGGCCAACAAGAAGATGAACGCGGCCCTCGACTCGCTGGGCAAGGACGGCATCCAGGGCGTCTACTCCGGCAACGACGGCATGGCCGGCGGCATCATCACCGCGCTCAAGCAGAAGGGCGTCAAGGTCCCGGTCGGTGGCCAGGACGCCGAGCTCGCGGGTCTGCAGCGGCTCCTCAAGGGCGACCAGGCGTTCACCATCTACAAGCAGATCAAGCCGCAGGCCGACTCCACGGCCGAGATCGCGGTCAAGCTGCTCAAGGGCGAGAAGATCGACTCCCTGACGTCCACCAAGGTGGACAGCCTCAGCGGCGCGGTCAAGGGCATCCCCGCCAAGCTCTACGACGCGCAGATCGTGACCAAGGACAACATCGCCTCCACGATCATCAAGGACAAGGTCTACAAGGCGAGCCAGATCTGCACCGGCGACGTCAAGAAGGCCTGCGAGGCGGCCGGCATCAAGTAGCCGGCAGCACCGCCGCGGCACCCCGTACCCGGTACCGCGTACTCGCTGTCAGGTAAGGCCCCCGGCCCTTGGCCCGGCCTTCGGCCCCGGCCCGCGCCGACCCGTTCCGGGCGCGGGCGGGGCCGCCCTCAGCATCCTCGGCTCGCAGAGCACCCCTCTTCGCACCACCATGCCCCCCCGCCGTTGTGACGGCGGCGAAGGAGATGATTCACGTGTCCGCTACGCCTGTGCTGGCGTTGCGCGGAATCTCCAAGCGGTTCGGCGCCGTCCAGGCACTCACGGACGTCACGCTGGAGATCCACCCCGGTGAGGTGGTCGCCCTCGTGGGCGACAACGGCGCCGGCAAGTCCACCCTGGTCAAGACCATCTCGGGCGTCCACCCGGTCGACGACGGCAGCATCGAGTGGGAGGGTGAGGCGGTCCGCATCAACAAGCCGCACGACGCCCAGGAGCTCGGCGTCGCCACCGTCTACCAGGACCTCGCGCTCTGCGACAACCTCGACGTCGTCGCCAACCTCTTCCTCGGCAACGAGCGCCGCACCGCCGGCGTCCTCGACGAGATCGCCATGGAGAAGCGCGCCAAGGAGCTGCTCGACACCCTCTCCATCCGCATCCCCAGCGTCCGTATCCCGGTCGCCGCGCTCTCCGGCGGTCAGCGGCAGGTCGTCGCCATCGCCCGTGCGCTGATCGGCGACCCGAAGGTCGTCATCCTCGACGAGCCCACCGCCGCGCTCGGCGTCGAGCAGACCGCGCAGGTCCTCGACCTCGTCGAGCGGCTGCGCGAGCGCGGGCTGGGCGTCATCCTCATCAGCCACAACATGGCGGACGTGCAGGCCGTCGCGGACCGGGTCGCGGTGCTGCGGCTGGGCCGCAACAACGGTGTCTTCGACGTCGAGGGCACCTCCCACGAAGAGATCATCGCCGCCATCACGGGTGCCTCGGACAACGCGGTGACCCGCCGCAAGGCGCGCACGGACCAGGGGAAGAAGGAGGTTGGGGCATGAGCGACCTCACCAAGGAGCCGGCCGGCGAGGCGACGGAGACCGCGGCCGACAGCGGGACGGACACCGTGACGGAGACCTCGGCCGACGCCACCACGGAGACCGAGACCGAGACCGCGCAGGCCGCGGCCGCCGACGCGCCCCAGCCCGCCGCCGTCGACCCCCGGCTGCTGGTCCGGGAAGCGGGCTTCGCCGGCTACCTCGCCGACTTCAAGCGCCGGGTGCGCGGCGGTGAGCTGGGCTCGCTGCCGGTCGTCATCGGCCTGATCGTCATCGCGATCGTCTTCCAGATCAAGAACAGCAGCTTCCTGTCGGCGGACAGCCTCGCCAACATCGGCGTCTACACCTCCGGCCTCGGCATCATGGCCGTCGGCATCGTCTTCGTCCTGCTGCTCGGTGAGATCGATCTCTCCGTCGGCTCGGTCGCCGGTGTCGGCGCGGCCGTCTGGGCGGTGCTCAGCGTCACTCATGGCGTCAACGACTGGCTCGCGGTCCTGATCGCCATCGCGACCGGTGTGGTCATCGGCGTCCTCCATGGCTTCTTTTTCGCCAAGATCGGCGTGCCGGCGTTCGTCGTCACCCTGGCCGGATTCCTCGGCTGGAGCGGTCTGCAGATCTGGATGATGGGCAAGGAAGGCTCGATCAACACGCCGAGCGGCAGCCTGGTCGAGAACCTCACCGGCTACTACTTCGAGGACAAGGGCGCCGCGTACGGCCTCGCGGTGGTCGCGGTCCTCGCCTACGCCGGCTCGCTGCTGCTGGACCGCAAGCGCCGTAAGGCCGCCGAGCTGCCGTCCCGGCCGCTCAGCGAGATCCTGCTGCGCACCGGTGTGGTCGCGGTGATGGCCTTCGTGGTCGCCTACGTCCTCAACGAGCCGGCCGGCGCCCGCGGGCTCCCGCTGGCCCTGGTGCTGTTCCTCGCCGTCCTGGTCCTCGCCGACTTCGTGGTGCGCCGTACCACCTACGGCCGGCAGATCTTCGCGGTCGGCGGCAACGCCGAGGCGGCCCGCCGGGCCGGTATCAACGTGAACAAGATCCGGATCAGCGTCTTCGCGATCTCCGGGATGCTCGCCGCCTTCGGCGGGCTCTTCATCGCCAGCCTTTCCGGTGGCGCCACGAAGAACCTCGGTTCCGGCAACACCCTGATGAACGTCATCGCGGCGGCGGTCATCGGCGGCACCAGCCTCTTCGGCGGCCGCGGAAAGATCTGGTCCGCGCTGCTGGGCATGCTGGTCATCCAGTCCATCCAGCAGGGCCTGAACCTGCTGGGCATGGCCAGCGAGATCCAGTACATGATCACCGGCGCGGTGCTGCTGGCCGCCGTCGTGATCGACTCGGTGTCGCGGCGGACCCAGAAGACCGCTGGGCGCACGTAACCGCGGGTTGTTCGCCCGGCTGCGGCAGCGCCGTCGGCGCACGTAACCGCGGGTTGTTCGCCCGGCTGCGGCAGCGCCGTCGGCGCACCTGACCCCACACCGCCGTCCCCGACGGCTGGTACCGGCCCCCACCGGGCGCAACCCGGTGGGGGCCGAATCGCGTTCCCACGGCCATTTCAGGGGCGGCCGAAAGTCGGCTTCACCCGAGTGACATACATCGCAAGGCCCGGGCGTCGCCGCAGCGGGCGCGACATTAGACTCATCTGATCGGCAAGCTCGATCGATCGACGGCAGCAGCAGCAAGCAGCAAGGAGGCAGGGGTGGCGTTGCTTTCCCGTATCAGGGGACCGCGCGATCTGGACCGACTGGGCCCGGAGCAGCTGGAGCAGCTGGCGGGGGAGATCCGTACCTTCCTTGTCGACGCGGTTTCCAAGACCGGCGGCCACCTCGGCCCGAATCTCGGTGTGGTCGAGCTGACCATCGCCCTGCACCGGGTCTTCGACTCACCCAAGGACCGGGTGCTCTTCGACACCGGCCACCAGTCGTACGTGCACAAGCTGCTCACCGGTCGTCAGGACTTCTCCAAGCTGCGCGTCAAGGGCGGTCTGTCGGGCTATCCGTCGCGGGCGGAGTCGGCGCACGACGTCATCGAGAACAGTCATGCCTCGACGGTCCTGGGCTGGGCGGACGGTCTGGCCAAGGCCAACCAGGTGCGCGGGAAGAAGGACCATGTCGTCGCGGTGATCGGCGACGGTGCGCTGACCGGCGGTATGGCCTGGGAGGCGCTGAACAACATCGCGGTCGCGAAGGACCGTCCGCTGGTCATCGTCGTCAACGACAACGAGCGTTCCTACGCGCCGACCATCGGCGGGCTGGCCAATCACCTGGCCACCCTGCGCACCACCGACGGCTATGAGCGTTTCCTGGCCCGCGGCAAGGACCTGCTGGAGCGCACCCCGGTCGTCGGCAAACCGCTCTACGAGACGCTGCACGGCGCCAAGAAGGGCCTGAAGGACTTCATCGCCCCGCAGGGCATGTTCGAGGACCTGGGCCTGAAGTACGTCGGCCCGATCGACGGCCACGACATCGAGGCCCTGGAGTCCGCGCTGCAGCGCGCCAAGCGGTTCGGCGGCCCGGTCATCGTGCACTGCCTCACCGAGAAGGGCCGCGGCTACAAGCCGGCCGAGCAGGACGAGGCGGACCGCTTCCACGGCATCGGCGTCATCCACCCCGACACCGGGCTGCCGGTGGCCTCCGGCGGCGCCAGCTGGACCTCCGTCTTCGGCGACGAGATGGTCAAGCTGGGCCGGGAGCGCGACGACATCGTGGCGATCACCGCGGCGATGCTGCAGCCGGTCGGCCTGGGCAAGTTCGCCGAGGCGTTCCCGGACCGGGTCTACGACGTGGGCATCGCCGAGCAGCACGCGGCCGTATCGGCGGCGGGCCTGGCCACCGGCGGTCTGCACCCGGTCTTCGCGGTCTACGCCACCTTCCTCAACCGCGCCTTCGACCAGGTCCTGATGGACGTCGCGCTGCACAAGTGCGGCGTCACCTTCGTCCTGGACCGGGCCGGCGTCACCGGCGACGACGGCGCCTCGCACAACGGCATGTGGGACATGTCCCTGCTCCAGGTCGTCCCGGGCCTGCGGATCGCCGCGCCGCGCGACGCCGACCAGGTGCGTGCGCAGCTGCGCGAGGCCGTCGAGGTCAAGGACGCGCCGACCGTCGTGCGCTACTCCAAGGGCAAGGTCGGCCCCGCCGTCGAGGCGGTGGGCCGGGTCGGTGGCATGGACGTGCTGCGCGAGCCCGCGGTCGGCGTCCAGCGGCCGGACGTGCTGCTGGTGTCCGTGGGCGCGCTCGCCCCGATGTGCCTGGAGATCGCCGACCTCCTCGACAAGCAGGGCATCTCCACGACCGTCGTGGACCCGCGGTGGGTCAAGCCGGTCGACGAGGCGCTGCCCGGCCTGGCCGCGCGGCACCGGGTCGTCATCACGGTCGAGGACAACTCCCGTAGCGGCGGCGTCGGTTCGGCGATCGCCCAGACACTGCGGGACGCCGGTGTGGACATGCCGCTGAGGGACTTCGGCATCCCCGAGCGGTTCCTCGACCACGCCTCCCGCAAGGAGGTCATGGCGGAGATCGGGCTCACCGCCCCCGACATCGCCCGCCAGGTGACCGGCCTGGTCGCCAAGATCGACAACCGCGACGAGGACGCCGCCGGCACCGCGTCGACCGAGGACGCGGAGCCCGCCGAGGTCGCCCGCGACTGAACCTCGTGCGCTGAACCTCGTGCGCTGAACCTCGTGCACTGAACCCGTGCACTGAACCCGTGCACTGGACGGCGATGGGCCGGCCGGTCATCCGTACGGATGTGCCGCCCGGCCCATCGGTATGACGGCAACCGCACCCCATCGGGTGAATCCCCACCGCCCGGGGGCCCGCCGAAGCTGACTGTTTCACGCCATTGCGGAGACTCGGTCAGTTCAGGAGAGTTGCCAGGGTCGTCCAGGCGGAGGTTCGCCCATGAGCACACAGCACGGACCACACATCGGACCACGACACACTGCACGGCGGGACAACGGCCTGTTCCGCACCAAGTCCGTCGAGCAGTCGATCCAGGACACCGAAGAGCCGGAACATACCCTCAAGAAGTCCCTCTCGGCGCTCGACCTGACCGTGTTCGGCGTCGGTGTCATCATCGGCACCGGCATTTTCGTCCTCACCGGAAAGATCGCCAAGGAGACGGCCGGACCCGCCGTCGCGGCGTCCTTCGTCGTCGCCGGCGTGGTCTGCGCGCTGGCGGCGCTGTGCTACGCGGAGTTCGCCTCCACCGTGCCGGTCGCCGGATCGGCCTACACCTTCTCCTACGCCTCGCTGGGCGAACTACCCGCCTGGATCATCGGCTGGGACCTGATCCTGGAGCTCGCCCTGGGCTGCGCGGTGGTCGCGGTCGGCTGGTCCGGGTACATCCGCTCCCTGCTGGACAGCGCCGGATGGCATCTGCCGCCCGGACTGGCCGGCACCCACGAGGGGCAATTCGGGTTCGACCTGCTCGCCTGCGTCCTCGTCCTGGTCCTGACCGGAATCCTGGTCCTCGGGATGAAGCTGTCCTCCCGGGTGACCGGCGTGGTCGTGGCGATCAAGGTGACCGTGGTCCTGCTGGTCATCATCGCCGGGGCCTTCCTGATCAGCGGCGCCAACTACGAGCCGTTCGTGCCGCCCAGCCAGCCGAGCCCGACCGGCGGCGGGGTGTCCGCACCGCTGGCCCAGCTCCTCTTCGGGTTCGCGCCGTCCAACTTCGGCACCATGGGCATCTTCGCCGGGGCGGCCGTGGTCTTCTTCGCGTTCATCGGCTTCGACGTCGTGGCCACCGCCGCGGAGGAGACCCGGCATCCCCAGCGGGACGTCCCCCGCGGCATCCTCGGCTCGCTGGCCATCTGCACCCTGCTGTACGTCGCGGTGTCGGTGGTGGTCACCGGCATGGAGAGGTACGACAAGCTCTCGGTCGACGCCCCGCTCGCGGACGCGTTCAAGGACCTCGGCAAGCCGTTCTTCGCCGATGTCATCAGCTTCGGCGCCGCGGTCGGCCTGACCTCGGTGTGCATGATCCTGCTGCTCGGCCAGAGCCGGGTGTTCTTCGCGATGAGCCGGGACGGGCTGCTGCCGCGGGTGTTCTCCCTCGCCCACCCGCGGTTCGGCACGCCCTACCGCTCGACCATCGCCCTGGGCGTCGTCGTCGCCGTCGTCTCCGGCTTCACCTCGATCGACGTGCTCGCCGAACTCGTCAACATCGGCACGCTGTTCGCGTTCGTCGTCGTCGCCATCGGCGTCGTCCTGCTCCGCCGCTCCCGCCCCGACCTGCCGCGCTCCTTCCGCACCCCGTGGGTTCCGGTGGTGCCCGTGCTGTCGGTCCTCGCCTCGCTGTGGCTGATGCTCAACCTGCCCGCCGAGACCTGGATCCGGTTCGCGATCTGGATGGCCATCGGTTTCGTCGTCTACTTCCTCTACGGCAGATCCCACAGCCGCCTCGGCCTGCGCAACCGGCAGAACAACGGCTAGCGGCCCGTCTCACGGATCACCCGGGCCGGCCGGGAGCCGACCGGACCTGCCCGGCCCGGGTGATCCGAGAGAACCACTGACGCACCGGCCCTACGCACCGGCCCCTACGCACCGGCCGCCGTCGGGTTGACCGTGCTCCAGTCCTCCTTGCCGCGGCCCTCGGCCAGTGCCGTGGCGAACAGGGACAGCACGCCGTCCAGGACCGGGTGCGGGAGCCCGCCGGCCATGCGGGCCGCGTACGCCAGGTCCTTGTGGGCCCACTCCGCCGAGAAGTTGACCGGCTCCGGCGGGGTCAGATAGCTGTTCCAGGCCAGTTCGGTGACCACACCGCCGGGGCGGTCCAGCAGCGCCGCGCCGACCTGCGCGGTGTCCAGCCCGGCCGCCCGGGCCAGCCGCAGCGCCTCCCCGAAGCCCGCCAGGTGGATCGCCTGGAGGGCGTTCAGCACGAGCTTGAAGCGGGTGCCGGCGCCGGCCGGCCCGAAGTGCTTGACCTCCTTGGCGACCGCGTCGAACACCGGCGTGAGCGGCGGCAGCGCCTGCTGGTCACCGCCGGCGAGCAGCACCAGGTTTCCGGTCCGGGCGCCGGCCGCGCCGCCGGTGAGCGGCATGTCGAAGAAGACGGACCCGCGGTCGGCGCACGCCGCGGCGAGCTCCTCCACCCACCCCACGGACAGCGTCGCCGAGGTGATCAGCACCGCCGACGCCGGGGCCCCCGCCAGGATGCCGTCGGCCGCCAGCCACACCTCCCGGGAGGAGCTGTCGTCGGCCGTCACCTCGAAGACCACCTCCGCGCGGGCGGCCGCGGCCGCCGGGCTCCCGGCCACCACGGCCCCGGCCGCCACCAGGTCCGCGGCCCGCTCCGGGGTGCGGTTCCAGACCACCACCTCGTGCCCGTTCTTCAGCAGGTTCTCGGCCATGCCCCGGCCCATGATGCCCAGGCCCACCACTGCGACGCTCGCCACTTCGACTCTCCCGTTCCGCCGTTCCGCCGACGCGGTCCGGCACCTCCTCGGTACGGAAGAAGTCTGGGCCGCAGGGCCCCGGACGTGGAGACCCGCCCAAGGGGGGCCCTCGCAGGGCCCCGCAACCGGACCTCGGGCCGGGGCATACTCAACGGGTGGAGAACAACACGGGGTTGGGAGAGTTCCTGCGCACCCGCCGGGCCCGGGTGGCGCCGCAGGACGCGGGTCTGCCGGGCACCACCGGCCGGCGCCGCACCGCGGGCCTGCGCCGGGAGGAGGTGGCGATGCTCGCCGGGGTGAGCATCGAGTACTACCGGCGCCTGGAGCAGGGCAAACAGAACCGTCCGAGCGCACCGGTCCTGGAGGCCATCGCGGGCGTGCTGCGCCTGGACGACGACGAGCGGGCGCATCTCTTCGCGCTCGCCCGTACGGCGTCCCCGGCCGCCGCCCCCGGCCCGTCCCGGGGCCCGGAGCCCCCGTCGCGCACCCTGCGTCCGGACGTCCTGCGGATGCTCGACATCGTCGCGCCCTGCCCGGCGTACGTACTGGGCCGCTCCAACGACCTGCTGGCCGCCAACACCGCCGGGATGCGGCTGCTGCCCGGCATCGAGGAGTGGCCGGTCCGGCAGCGCAACACCGCGCGCTACACCTTCCTGCACCCGCGGGCCCGCACCCTCTACGGCAACTGGGACGAGGTCGCCGCGGCCACGGTGGCCCATCTGCGGGCCGTCGCCGGCGCCCATCCGGACGCGCCCGACCTCACCGGCCTGATCGGTGAACTCACCGTCAAGAGCCCGGAGTTCGCCACCCTCTGGCAGCGCTACGACGTACGTTCGCGGACCAACGGCCGCAAGTGCTTCGCGGATTCCCCGGTCGGGCGGATGGACCTCAGCTACGAGGCGTACACGGTGGCCCGCACCGACGGCCACCGCCTCGTCGTCTACCAGGCCGAGCCCGGCACCCCGGACCACGACGCGATGCTCCTGCTGAGCCTCACGGCCGCACCGGCCGCCCCGTCGGCCCCCTGACCACGGCCGCGGGCGTCAGGCGCGGCCGCGTCCCCGGACCGCCCGCGGCCCGGTCACCCGGGCGCCCAGCGCCTGGACGCGGTCGCGCAGTCCACGGTCCGCGGTGACCACCAGGCAGTCCCGCCCGGCGCCCTCGTCCGCGACCAGTTCCACGATCCGGTCGTCGCCGCTGCCGGCCGCCGGAACCACCCGCACGCCCTCCACGGACGTCACCCCGCGCGCCGCGCCCTCGACCACGAGGACCAACTCCAGGGGCGGGTCGGCCAGTCCCGGCAGCCCGCCCGCGGCATAGGCCGGCAGGGAGTCGCGCAGCCGTTCCGCCGCGCCGTGCCGGTCCCGCCACCAGCCGTCGGGGACCGAGCCGACGACGTTCGCGGCATCGACGATGACCAAGGTATCCATGGCGCCACCCTGCCATGCCGGGGCGCCGACGGACCCCGCCCGGACATACGGCAGCGCGGGCCGGCTCCGCCGAGCCGGCCCGCGCCTTCGTACCGAGCCGCGTTACGCGGGCACGCTCGCCACGCCCGGGGCCAGGAACTTCTTGCCGGTCACCCGCTCGGAGACGCCCGCACGGTCCAGGTACGGCGTGATGCCGCCCAGGTGGAAGGGCCAGCCGGCACCGGTGATCAGGCACAGGTCGATGTCCTGGGCCTCGGCCACCACGCCCTCGTCGAGCATGATGCCGATCTCCTCGGCGACCGCGTCGAGCACCCGGTCGCGGACCTGGGCCTCGGTCAGCACCGAGTCGCCCTGCTTGAGCAGCGCGGCGACCTCGGGGTCCAGCTCCGGCTTGCCGCTGTCGTAGACGTAGAAGCCGCGCTTGCCGGCCTCGACGACCGCCTTGAGGTTCGGCGACACCTTGAAGCGCTCGGGGAAGGCGCCGTGCAGCGTCTCGGAGACGTGCAGACCGATCGCCGGGCCGACCAGCTCCAGCAGGACCAGCGGCGACATCGGCAGCCCGAGCGGCTCGATGGCCTTCTCGGCGACCTCGACCGGGGTGCCCTCGTCGATGACGTTCTGGATCTCGCCCATGAAGCGGGTCAGGATGCGGTTCACCACGAACGCCGGGGCGTCCTTGGTGAGGACCGCGGTCTTCTTCAGCTTCTTGGCGACAGCGAAGGCCGTGGCCAGCGCGGCGTCATCGGTCTTCTCACCGCGGACGATCTCCAGCAGCGGGAGGATCGCGACGGGGTTGAAGAAGTGGAAGCCGACGACCCGCTCGGGGTGCTGGAGCTTGGAGGCCATCTCCGTGACGGAGAGCGAGGAGGTGTTGGTGGCGAGGATCGCGTGCGCCGGCGCCACCGCCTCGACCTCGGCGAAGACCTGCTGCTTGACGCCGATCTCCTCGAAGACGGCCTCGATGATGAAGTCCGCGTCCGCGAAGCCCTCGGCCTTGTCCAGGACACCGGTCACCAGGGCCTTGAGGCGGTTGGCCTTGTCCTGGTTGATCCGGCCCTTGCCCAGCAGCTTGTCGATCTCGCCGTGGACGTAACCGACGCCCTTGTCGATGCGCTCCTGGTCGATGTCGGTGAGGACCACCGGCACCTCCAGGCGGCGCAGGAACAGCAGCGCCAGCTGAGAGGCCATCAGGCCGGCGCCGACCACGCCGACCTTGCTGACCGGGCGGGCCAGGCTCTTGTCCGGGGCGCCGGCGGGCCGCTTGGCGCGCTTCTGCACCAGGTTGAACGCGTAGATGCCGGCGCGGAGTTCGCCGCCCATGATGAGGTCGGCGAGCGCCTGGTCCTCGGCGTCGAAACCGGCCTGCAGGTCACCGCTCTTGGCGGCCGCGATGATGTCCAGCGCGCGGTACGCGGCCGGGGCGGCGCCGTGCACCTTGCCGTCGGCGATGAACCGGCCCTTGGCGACGGCCTGGTCCCAGGCCTCGCCGCGGTCGATCTCCGGACGCTCGACGCTGACGTCACCCTTGAGCACCTGCGCGGTCCAGATCAGCGACTGCTCCAGGAAGTCCGCGCCCTCGAAGATCGCGTCCGCGATGCCGAGGTCGAAGACCTGCTGGCCCTTGAGCTGCTTGTTCTGGTTGAGCGAGTTCTCGATGATGACCGAGACGGCCTTGTCCGCACCGATGAGGTTCGGCAGCAGGGCGCAGCCGCCCCAGCCGGGGACCAGACCGAGGAAGACCTCGGGCAGCGAGAAGGCCGGCAGGGCCTTGGAGACCGTGCGGTACGAGCAGTGCAGACCGACCTCGACGCCACCGCCCATCGCGGCGCCGTTGTAGTACGCGAAGGTCGGCACGGCCAGCCCGGAGAGCCGCTTGAAGACCTCGTGGCCGCCCTTGCCGATGGCCAGCGCGTCCTCGTGCCGCTTCAGCAGCTCGACGCCCTTGAGGTCGGCGCCGACCGCGAAGATGAACGGCTTGCCGGTGATGCCGGCGCCGACGATCTCGCCGTCCGCGGCCTCCTTCTCGACCTGGTCGAGCGCCGCGTTGAGGTTCGCGAGCGAGGCCGGGCCGAAGGTGGTCGGCTTGGTGTGGTCGAAGCCGTTGTCCAGCGTGATGAGGGCGAACCGGCCCGCACCGAACGGCAGGTCGAGGTGGCGCACGTGCGCCGACGTCACGACCTCGTCCGGGAACAGCTCGGCCGCGCCCTTGAGCAGCTCGGCGGTGGTGGTGGTGCTCACTTGCTGCCTCCGGCGTCCTTGTGGTTCGGGTTCTCCCAGATGACCGTCGCGCCCATGCCGAAGCCGACGCACATGGTGGTCAGGCCGTAACGGACCTTGGGCTGCTCCTCGAACTGGCGGGCCAGCTGGGTCATCAGCCGGACACCGGAGGAGGCCAGCGGGTGGCCGAAGGCGATCGCGCCGCCGTACTGGTTGACGCGCTCGTCGTCGTCCGCGATGCCGTAGTGGTCGAGGAAGGCGAGGACCTGGACGGCGAACGCCTCGTTGATCTCGAACAGGCCGATGTCGCCGATGCCCAGGCCCGCCTTGGCGAGCGCCTTCTCCGTCGCCGGGATCGGGCCGTAGCCCATGACCTCGGGCTCGACGCCCACGAAGGCGTAGGAGACCAGGCGCATCTTCACCGGGAGGTCGTGCTCCCGGGCGAAGTCCTCGGAGGCGATGATCGAGGCGGTGGCGCCGTCGTTGAGACCGGCGGCGTTACCGGCGGTGACCCGGCCGTGGGTGCGGAACGGGGTCTTGAGGCCCGCGAGGTTCTCCAGGGTGGTGCCCGGGCGCATCGGCTCGTCGGCGGTCACCAGGCCCCAACCGGTCTCGCCCACCTCGGCGTTGGTGTTGCGCACCGAGATCGGGACCAGGTCCTGCTGGATCTTCCCGTTGGCGTACGCCTTCGCGGCCTTCTCCTGCGAGCGCACCGCGTAGGCGTCGGTGCGCTCCTTGGTCAGCTGCGGGTAGCGGTCGTGGAGGTTCTCCGCGGTCATGCCCATGAACAGCGCGGACTCGTCGACCAGCTTCTCGCTGACGAAGCGGGGGTTGGGGTCGACCGCCTCGCCCATGGGGTGACGGCCCATGTGCTCGACACCGCCGGCGATGACGGCGTCGTAGGCGCCGAAGGCGATGGAGCCCGCGGTGGTCGTGACGGCCGTCAGCGCACCGGCACACATACGGTCGATGGAGTAGCCGGGCACCGACTGCGGGAGGCCCGCGAGGATGCCGGCGGTGCGGCCGAGGGTCAGGCCCTGGTCGCCGATCTGGGTGGTGGCGGCGATGGCGACCTCGTCGATCTTCGCCGGGTCGAGACCGGGGTTGCGGCGCAGCAGCTCCCGGATCGACTTCACGACCAGGTCGTCGGCGCGGGTCTCGTGGTAGATGCCCTTCGGGCCCGCCTTGCCGAACGGGGTGCGGACGCCGTCGACGAAGACGACGTCCCTAGCGGTACGAGGCACGTTGGCTCTCCTCCAGGTGCGGGATGGCACTGCTGCGGGCGCGCCCCAGGGACGCTTCCCACCGACATGCTACTTACGGGTAACCAGCCTGCCCACCCCCACCGCCGGGAGCGGTGAAGGTCACACCGGATGGAGGTGCGGGGCGCCCGCCGCGGCGCGCCGCCCAGGGGGAATCGCGCGACCGAAACCGATGATCGAAAACGACCGGATGCCGTCGGGTCCTGGCGCAAATAGCACTACATCCCACCTAAAGTGACCGTATGGACACAAAGAGGAGTGCGGTGCTCTGTATCGCCGTCGCCCTGGGCGGCGCCCTGCTGACGGGCTGCGGAAACGGGAGCACCAACGGCACCGGGACGCCCGGCCGGGACAGCGCGGCCCCGTCCCGGGCGGTGCCCGCCTCGGTCCCCGGCTCACCGGGCACCACGCTCACCGCGGACCAGACCGAACGGAAGGCGCTGATCCCCGCCGCCAAGGTGGACTACGAGCGGGCGCTGCGCGCGGCGGTCGCCGCGGTCCCGGCCTCGGAGCCGATCGCGGCGGAACTCAAGGGCACGCCGAAGAGCCCCTACTGGCAGACGGCGGTCGCGACGTCCGACGGGACCGCGCACTCGGTCCGCGTCAACGCGGTTTCCGGCAAGGCCGATCCGCCGCGCACCGAGTCGGACGACGTCGACGACAAGAAGCAACTGGCCGCCCGGCTCGCCGAGGCCACCGTCACCGCCCAGCAGGCGGTCGAGACGGCCACCGCGAAGACGAAGGGCACGGTCACCGCACTGGAGCTGGGCGAGGCCGACAACGGCGGCAAGCAGGCGGCCTGGTCCGTCGACGTGGTCACCACCGACGACTGGAACAAGACCACCTACGACATCGACGCGACCAACCGCAAGGTGCTCCGGATGCACGTCGACCAGGACTGATCCCCTGGACCGGTCCTGGTCGACCTGGTGGCGGAGCGGGCGGCTCAGCCGTTCTCGGCGTCCGCCAGCAGGGCCTCGGTGAGGATCGGGGCGACCTGTTCGATCTGCCAGGGGCGGGCGCCGTAGCCGGTGAGGATCTCGACGACCGCCTCGCGGCTGGGCACGGCGGGCGGCTCCCAGCACAGCCGGCGCACCGTGTCCGGCGTGATGAGGTTCTCCTGCGGCAGGTTGAGCTCCTCGGCCAGCGCGCTGACCGCGGCGCGGGCGGCCGCCAGCCGGGCCGCCGCGGCCGGGTCCTTGTCGGCCCAGGAGCGGGGCGGCGGGGGGCCGTTGAGCGGCTGACCGGGCTGCGGCAGCTCGCTCTCCGGGAGCGCGCGGGCACGGTCGACGGCCGCCTGCCACTGCTCAAGCTGGCGCCGGCCCATGCGGTGGCCGAAGCCGGGCAGCGCGGCCAGTGCGTGGCTGTTGGGCGGGAGGTTCAGCGCCGCCTCCACGATCGCGGCGTCACCCAGCACCTTGCCGGGGGAGACGTCGCGCCGCTGGGCGACCTGGTCGCGGGCCGTCCACAACTCCCGTACGACCGCCATCTGGCGGCGCCGGCGGACCTTGTGCATCCCGGACGTGCGGCGCCAGGGGTCCTTGCGGGGCGGCGCCGGGGGAGCGGCGGCGATCGCCGCGAACTCCTGGCGGGCCCACTCCAGCTTCCCCTGCCGGGTCAGCTCCTCCTCCAGCGCGTCGCGCAGGTCCACCAGCAGCTCCACGTCGAGCGCGGCGTAGCGCAGCCAGGGCTCCGGCAGCGGGCGGGTGGACCAGTCGACCGCGGAGTGGCCCTTCTCCAGCGCGAAGCCGAGGACCTTCTCGACCATCGCGCCCAGCCCGACCCGGGCGAAGCCGGCCAGCCGCCCGGCCAGCTCGGTGTCGAAGAGCCGGGTGGGGACCATCCCTATGTCGCGCAGACACGGCAGGTCCTGGGTGGCGGCGTGCAGCACCCACTCGGTGTCGCCGATCGCCTCGCCCAGGGCCGAGAGGTCGGGACAGCCGACCGGGTCGATCAACGCGCTGCCGGCGCCCTCGCGGCGCAGCTGCACGAGATAGGCGCGCTGGCCGTAGCGGTAGCCCGAGGCGCGCTCGGCGTCGACGGCCACCGGACCGGTGCCGGCCGCGAAGGCCGCCACCACCTCGGCGAGCGCCTCGTCCGTCGCGACCACCGGGGGGATGCCCTCACGGGGCTCCAGGAGAGGGACCGGCGCCGGTCGGGTATCCGGAGGGGAGTCTCCGGGGGCTCGCAGTGTCGTGTCTGCTGCGGTCTTTTGGGCGTCGGTCACCAGTCAAGGGTATCTGTGTATGCACGTCGCCCGTCGAGGGGACGTTCCCTCGACGGGCGAGCGGGTCGTGTGAACGGGTCAGTGGATGATGCCGGTGCGCAGCGCGACCGCGACCATTCCGGCCCGGTCGCCGGTGCCGAGCTTGCGGGCGATCCGGGCGAGGTGGCTCTTGACGGTGAGGGCGGACAGCCCCATCGACACGCCGATGGCCTTGTTGGACTGGCCCTCCGCCACCAGCCGCAACACCTCGACCTCACGGCCCGACAGCTCCCGGTAGCCGCCCGGGTGCCCGGGCGCGCCCGGTGGACGGCGCTGCATACGGGCCGCGTTGGCGCCGATCGGAGAGGTGCCCGGACGGCCCGGGATGCCCAGGTTGGTACGGGTGCCGGTGACGACGTAGCCCTTGACGCCGCCGGCCAGGGCGTTGCGGACGGCGCCGATGTCGTCGGCGGCGGAGAGGGCGAGGCCGTTGGGCCAGCCGGCGGCCCGGGTCTCGGACAGCAGGGTGAGGCCGGAGCCGTCGGGAAGGTGGACGTCGGCAACGCAGATGTCACGCGGGTTGCCGACGCGGGGGCGCGCCTCCGCGATGGACGACGCCTCGATCACGTCACGTACTCCGAGCGCCCACAGGTGGCGGGTGACGGTGGAGCGGACGCGGGGGTCGGCCACGACGACCATGGCCGTCGGCTTGTTCGGGCGGTAGGCGACCAGGCTCGAAGGTTGCTCAAGGAGAACAGACACCGGGCCTCCTGGGGGAGTGGCGGGGACGGAAGCCGACTGGGGGGAGCCGGAATGATCCGTGTTTGAAGGGTCACTGACCTCTTCGGCAGCAATACGGCGGGACTTTAGACTTTGATCACGATTTAGTTAGGGGCAATTCGGGCAAATCGGATGCGTGATCGATCAGGTGGGCACCCACTGCATACCGAGGTGATCAGAGCCGGCGCGAACGTGATCAATACGGCCGGTGCGCGGCCGGCCGCCACGACGCTCAGCGGGGATGGGCACCGCGGCGCTGCGGCAACGGGACGACCCCGCCGCGCGGCCCCGCGTCCGGCGCGGCCGGCGGCAACCCCGCGACCTGCGCCAGCAGATCGCACCACGCCACCAGGTGCGCGCCCAGGTCCACCGCCCCGCCGGGCCCCTCGGCCGGCGTCCAGGACGCCCGGATCTCGATCTGGGTCGCCGGCTCCCGCGACGCGAGTCCGCCGAAGTAGTGCGAGCCGGCCCGGGTCACCGTGCCGCTCGGGGCGCCGTACCGCACCCCCCGGGCCTCCAGCGCACCCGTCAGCCAGGACCAGGACACCTCCGGCAACAGCGGATCGGCGCCCATCTCCGGCTCCAGTTCCGCCCGTACCAGCGTCACCAGACGGAACGTGCCCTGCCAGGTGTCCTCGCCGGCCGGATTGTGCAGCAGCACCAGCCGGCCGTCCGCCAGGTCCCGGTCCTCGGCGCCCGGCGCCGACGTCCGCTCGACGACCGCCGCTTCCAGTGCGTACGCGTACGGGGCGAGCCGCTTCGGCGCGGGTGCCGGGTCGATCTCGATCTCCGGCCGCAGTCGTGTCGCGCGGAGCGCCTCGACCGCCTGCCGGAAGGGGATCGGGGCCTCGTCCGCGCCGTCCGCGAGGTGTTCGTGAGCCGCAGCCATGCCCGGAAGATTAGGCGGAACCGGGCCCGCATACGCGGAGGACACCCGGTACACGCGTCGCCCGTTCGGAGGCGCCCCGGAGCCCATGCGAAGATTTGGGGCGTGAGCGCCAACCAGACCCCCTCGGGCCAGCAGCAGACCGGTACCCACGACTCGGCCTTCCTCCGGGCCTGCCGGCGCGAGCCGGTACCGCACACGCCGGTGTGGTTCATGCGGCAGGCCGGGCGCTCGCTGCCCGAGTACCTCAAGGTGCGCGAGGGCATCCCGATGCTGGAGTCGTGCACGCGGCCCGAGCTGGTCGCCGAGATCACCCTGCAGCCGGTGCGCCGGCACAACGTCGACGCGGCCATCTACTACAGCGACATCGTCGTGCCGCTCAAGGCCATCGGCGTCGACCTCGACATCAAGCCCGGTGTCGGCCCGGTCGTCGCGAACCCGATCCGTTCGCGCGCGGACCTGGCCCAGCTGCGCGACCTGACCCCGGACGACGTCTCCTACGTCACCGAGGCCATCGGCCTGCTCACCGCCGAGCTCGGCTCCACGCCGCTCATCGGCTTCGCGGGCGCGCCGTTCACGCTGGCCAGCTACCTCGTGGAGGGCGGCCCGTCCCGCAACCACGAGAACACCAAGGCCCTGATGTACGGGGACCCGCAGCTGTGGGCCGATCTGCTCGACCGGCTCGCCGAGATCACCTCCGCGTTCCTCAAGGTGCAGATCGAAGCGGGCGCGAGCGCCGTGCAGCTCTTCGACTCGTGGGTGGGCGCGCTCTCCCCGGCCGACTACCGGCGCTCCGTGATGCCCGCATCCGAGAAGGTCTTCACGTCGGTCGCGTCGTACGGCGTCCCGCGCATCCACTTCGGTGCGGGCACCGGCGAACTCCTCGGCCTGCTGGGCGAGGCGGGCGCGGACGTGGTCGGCGTCGACTGGCGGGTGCCGCTCGACGAGGCGGCCCGCCGGGTCGGCCCCGGCAAGGCGCTCCAGGGCAACCTCGACCCGGCCGTCCTCTTCGCCCCGCGCGAGGCCGTCGAGACCAAGGCCGACGAGGTCCTGGACGCCGCCGCCGGTCTCGAAGGCCATGTCTTCAACCTCGGCCACGGCGTCCTGCCGACCACCGACCCGGACGCGCTCACCCACCTCGTCGAGTACGTCCACACCCGGACGGCACGCTGACCGGCCGCACGCCGACCGGTACGTGAGCGGTGCGCCGCGCCGCGGTCAGGCACCCGCGGCCCGTACCGCGCCCGCGGCCTTGCGGGCGGCCACCAGGATCGGGTCCCAGACCGGGGAGAACGGCGGGGCGTAGCCGAGGTCGAGGGCGGTCATCCGCTCCACGGTCATCCCGGCGGTGAGCGCGACCGCGGCGATGTCCACGCGCTTGCCGGCGCCCTCCCGGCCGACGATCTGCACGCCCAGCAGCCGGCCGGTCCGGAGCTCGGCGAGCATCTTGACGTGCATCGGCCGGGTGCCGGGGTAGTAGCCGGCACGGCTGGTGGCCTCGACGGTGACCGCGACGAACCGCAGTCCGGCGGCGTGCGCCTGGCTCTCCAGCAGCCCGGTCCGGGCGATCTCCAGATCGCAGACCTTGCTGACCGCCGTGCCGACCACACCCGGGAAGGTCGCATAACCACCGGCCACATTGGCGCCGATGACCTGGCCGTGCTTGTTGGCGTGGGTGCCCAGCGCGATATGGCGGGTGCGGCCCGAGACCAGGTCCAGGACCTCGACGCAGTCGCCGCCGGCCCACACGGTGTCGTGACCGCGCACCCGCATCGCCAGATCGGTGAGCAGCCCGCCGGACTCGCCCAGCGGCAGCCCGGCCGCCTCGGCCAGTGTCGTCTCCGGCCGTACGCCCAGCCCCAGAATCACCACGTCCGCCGGGTACTCGGCGTCCTCGGTGGTGACCGCGCCGACCCGGCCGTCCTCATCGGTCGATACGCCGGTGACGGTGGCGCCGAGCACCGTCTCGATGCCCATCCGGCACATCGCCTCGTGGACCAGCGCACCCATGTCCGGGTCGAGGGTCGACATCGGCTGGTCGGCCTGCTCCAGGACGGTGACCTCGTAACCACGGTGGATCAGCGCCTCGGCCATCTCCACGCCGATGTAGCCCGCCCCGACGACCACGGCCCGCCGGCCCGCGGACTTCTCCAGCGTGTCCAGCAGCGCCTGGCCGTCGTCCAGGGTCTGCACCCCGTGCACGCCGGGGGCGTCGATGCCCGGCAGCGGGGGCCGCTTGGGTGTCGCGCCGGTCGCCAGCACCAGCTTGTCGAAGCCGGTCCAGGTCTCCCGCCCGCCGTTGTCCAGCTCCCGGCTGCGCACCCGCCCCCGGTCCAGGTCGAGTTCGGTGACCTCGGTGCGCATCCGCAGATCGATGTCCCGGGCCCGGTGCTCCTTCGCCGTACGGGCGATCAGCGCGTCCGGTCCGTCGACCTGGCCGCCCACCCAGTACGGGATGCCGCAGGCGGAGTAGGACGTGAAGTGGCTGCGCTCGAACGCGGTGATCGCGAGCTCCTCGGGCTTCTTCAGCCGGCGCGCCTGCGACGCGGCCGCCATCCCCGCCGCATCGCCCCCGACGATCACCAGCCGCTCGGCCGTCGCCATGCCATGTCCCTTCGCCGGATGTGCCTGATGTGTGTGATGTTCCTGATGTATCTGATGTGCCGGTCTGTGTCCCTGCTGGATACCCGGTCGTCCCCCGCGTCTACCGCGTGCCCGTGCGAGCACGCCGGATCCGCCCGGGGCGGGCCGTGTTCCGCCGCGACGGGGGAGGGGGCGGAGGGGGCGGCGATGCGCCCGTGGGGCGATGGGCGGCACTGCTGACGGCCTGTTGGCTCGCGCTGCTGGCCTGGGGGGCGTTGGTGGGCGGGCTGGCGTACGCCCACCAACGGCGCTGGGCGGGCACCTGAGGCGGGCGGCCGGCCCGCCGTCAGGGCGGTCCCGGCACCGTTCCGGACGGTGCCGCTCCGGCTACCGCTCCAGTACGAGCGCCAGGCCCTGGCCCACGCCGATGCACAGGGCGGCCAGACCGGTGCCCGAGCCCGCGGCGGCGAGCTGGTGGGCGACCGCGCCGGCCAGCCGGGCGCCGGAGGCGCCGAGGGGATGGCCGATGGAGATCGCACCGCCGCGCGGGTTCACCACGGACGGGTCGAGGTCCGGCCACTGGCCCAGGCAGCCCAGCGCCTGGGCCGCGAACGCCTCGTTCAGCTCGAACGTGGTGAGGTCGGCGAAGCCGCGCCCGGACCGGTCCAGCGCGCGCCGGACCGCCTCCACCGGGCCCAGCCCGAACAGCTGGGGCTCGATACCGGTCACCGCGCTCGCCCGGACCCGGGCCAGCGGCTCCCGCCCGGTGGCGCGCAGCCCCTCCTCGTCGACCAACAGGAGCGCGGCCGCACCGTCGTTGAGCGGGGAGGAGTTGCCGGCGGTGACCGTGCCCCCGGCCGTCCGGAACACCGGCTTCAGCTTGGACAGCGCCTCCAGGGAGGAGCCCTCGCGGATCGTCTCGTCACGGACCAGATCGACGCCCGGGAGCGGGACCACCTCGGCGTCGTAACCGCCCTCCCGCCAGGACCGTACCGCCTTCTGGTGACTGGCCAGTGCGAACACGTCCTGCTGTTCCCGGGTGATGCCTTGCGCGTCGGCGATCAGCTCGGCGCCCTCGCCCAGTGCCACCGTCCACTCCGGGCGCATCTCCGGATTGACCATCCGCCAGCCCAGCGTCGAGGAGAACATCTCCTGATGGCCGGCGGGGAAGGCCCGTTCGGGCTTGCGCAGGACGTACGGCGCGCGGCTCATCGACTCCACCCCGCCCGCCACCACGACCTGCGCATCGCCGTGCGCGATCGCCCGGGCCCCCTGGATGACCGCTTCCAGACCGGAGCCGCACAGACGGTTGACGGTCACGCCGGGCACGGTCACCGGCAGCCCGGCGAGCAGCACGGCCATCCGCGCGACGTTGCGGTTGTCCTCGCCGGCGCCGTTCGCGTCGCCGAAACAGACGTCGTCGATCCGCGCCGGATCGAGGTCCGGGGTGCGGTCGACCAGGGACCGCACCACATGGGCGGCCAGGTCGTCGGGCCGGATGCCGGCCAGCGCGCCGCCGTATTTGCCGACGGGGGTCCGTACGGCGTCGACGATGTAGACATCCCGCAGGCGTGGCTCGGTCATCAGGCGCTGTCCTCGCTGTCCCGGCTCTCGAACGGTCGGCGGACGGTACGAAGATCGCCGCCGCCGAACCGAGTCTTTGCCCGCCGCCGCCCGCTGTCAACGGGGTCCTCGGTCACCCTCCCCGGCCGGTACGGTCCGCCCGGGGTCCTGCGGGTCGTCCGCCGTCCCGTCGGCCGGGGCGCGCTCCCCCTCGCCCGGTCCCGGTGCGTCCCGGGTGTCCGCGGCCCGGGGCCGGCGCCGGAACGCCGACGGCAGCCGGCCGCGCACCAGCCGCCCCAGGCCGTACAGCAGCCCCACGGCCACCGCGAACGGCAGCACCGCGCCGAGCGCCACCAGCAGCCACTTCACGGCCGCCAGGAAGGCGTGCCAGCCGCCGGACAGCGCGTCCCCGAAGGACCTCGCGTCGTCGTCGGACGCGCCGTCGGGGGCGGCGTCCGGCTGCCGCAGCAGCAGCGTGACGGTGGCCATCGCGGTCCGGTCCTTGAGCGACTTCAGCTGCGCCTCCAGGGACTCCAGATCCGCCTGGCGGCTGCTGAGTTCGGACTCCAGCGAGACGATGTCGCCGATCGACGTCGCCTTCTCCATCAGCGCCCGGACCCGCGCCACGCTCGCCCGCTGCGTCCGGACCCGGCTGTCGATGTCCACCACCTGAGCGGTGACGTCCTTCGCCGAGGCCTCACGGGACACCACGGTGCCCAGGCGGGCCAGCCGCCCCAGGACGGCGTCGTACTCCGCCGGCGGCACCCGCAGCACCAGCCGCGACCGCTCATGGCCCTCCGGGTCCCGGTCGGTGGACTCGGCGGCCGGGTAGCCGCCCGCGCCGTCCACGACCGCCCGCGCCCTGGCCAGCGCCCCGGAGACGTCCTCGGTCCGCACGGTGAGCGTCGCGGTCCGGACGATCTGCGCCGCCGCTGCCCCGGGCACTTTGGCGAGCCGGCCACCCGGGCGGGCGGCGGCGCCCTCCGCGGGGCCCCGGGCACCGGTCCGGCCGTCGGCCGCCGCCCGGTTCGGCGCCCCCTTGCCGGGCAGCGCCGCCTCCGTCGTGCTCGGGCCGGTCGCGGCGCCGCACCCGGCAGTCGTGAGGGCGACGGTGAGCAGCAGCCCCGCCGTCGCCGTTCGCCCCGCTCGTGCTGTTCGCCGCATCTGCGCTCCCACCAAGTGACGTGCCGGTGGCGCTTCTTCGACCGGCGCTTCTTCGACGGGGGCGCCCGGGGAGGGGTTGCGCTTTCCCGGGTCGCGATCCGGTCACGGCGTTGTCGGTGCCCTTTGAGACAGTGGAGCCATGAGCGCAGCGCACACGAGTACGGCCCCCGGTCCCGGCGACGCCGGGCATGTCGTCGTCATCGGCGGCGGCATCTCCGGACTGGCGGCCGCCCACCGGCTGCTCGAAGGCGGCGCCCGGGTGACCGTCCTGGAGGCGTCGGACCGGCTCGGCGGCAAGCTGCGGGCGGGCGAGATCGCCGGCGTCCCGGTCGACCTCGGTGCCGAATCGATGCTGGCCAGGCGGCCGGAGGCGGTGGAGCTCGCGCGCGCCGTCGGGATCGGCGACCGGCTCCGGCCGCCCACGACGGCCACCGCGTCCCTCTGGACCCGCGGTGCGCTGCGGCCCATGCCCAAGGGCCATGTCATGGGCGTCCCCGGGGACCTCGCCCCGCTCGCCGCCTCCGGTGTCGTCTCCCCGGAGGGCCTCGCCCGCATCGAGCAGGACACCGAGCTGCCCCGGACGGAGATCGGCGCGGACGTCGCGGTCGGGGAGTACGTCGCCCGGCGCCTGGGCCGCGAGGTGGTCGACCGCCTGGTGGAGCCGCTGCTGGGCGGGGTGTACGCCGGCGATGCGTACCAGATCTCCATGCGGGCCGCCGTACCGCAGCTGTTCGAGGCCGCGCGGAGCAGCCGTTCGCTGCTGGAGGGGGTCCGCGGCATCCAGGCCCAGGCCGCCGCCGCGATGCACCAGATCGGCCCGGCGGCCGGTGGTGGCGGCCCGGGCGCCCCGGTGTTCATGGGGATCGAGGGCGGGATCGGGACGCTGCCCGGCGCGGTCGCCGAGGCCGTCCGGGCCAAGGGCGGCGAGATCCGGACGGGCACACCGGTCGGCGCGGTCCGGCGGTCCGCCGACGGCTGGCGGATCGAGCTCGACGGCGCGGCGCTCACCGCCGACGCGGTCGTCCTCGCCACCCCCGCGCCGGACACCGCCCGGCTGCTCGCCCAGGACTGCGCGCCCGCCGCCCGCGAACTGGCCACCGTCGAATACGCCTCGATGGCCCTGGTCACCATGGCCTTCCGCCGCTCCGAGCTGGCGCGGCAGCCCACCGGCAGCGGCTTCCTCGTCCCGCCCGTGGACGGCCGCAAGATCAAGGCCGCCACCTTCGCCGGCAACAAGTGGGGCTGGATCGACCGCGCCGACCCGGACCTCTTCGTGCTCCGCACCTCCCTCGGCCGCTACGGCGACGAGGCGGACCTGGCGCGCGAGGACGCCGAACTGACCACCCTGGCCCGCGCCGACCTGCGCGCGGCGATCGGGCTGACCGCCGCGCCGGTCGCCGCCCGGATCACCCGCTGGGAGGGCGGCCTGCCCCAGTACCCGGTCGGCCATCTGGAGCGGGTGGCCCGCATCCGGGAGGCCGTCGGCCAGCTGCCGGGCCTGCGGGTCTGCGGTGCGCTCTACGACGGCGTCGGCATCCCCGCGTGCATCGCCTCGGCCCGCACGGCCGCCGAGGACATCCTCGGCACCCTGCGGCCGGCCGGCCTGCCCGGCGAGCGAGAATGGACGACATGACAGACGCTTCCACCCCCGCTTCCGCACCGCAGACCCCTGCGGCGCCCGACAAGGCACCGAACGCCGGCAAGAAGGCCAAGGACCTCAACGAGGTCATCCGCTACACCCTCTGGTCGGTGTTCAAGCTGCGTGACGTCCTCCCCGAGGACCGCACCGGCTACGCCGACGAGGTCGAGGAGCTGTTCGCGCAGCTCGCCGCCAAGGACGTGGTGGTCCGCGGCACCTACGACGTCTCCGGCCTGCGCGCCGACGCCGACGTCATGATCTGGTGGCACTCCGAGAGCTCGGACGCCCTCCAGGACGCCTACAACCTCTTCCGCCGCACCCGGCTCGGCCGCGCGCTCGACCCGGTGTGGTCCAACATGGCGCTGCACCGCCCCGCCGAGTTCAACAAGTCGCACATCCCGGCCTTCCTGGCCGACGAGCGTCCCCGCGCCTATGTGAGCGTCTACCCCTTCGTGCGCTCCTACGAGTGGTACCTCCTCCCCGACGAGGACCGTCGCCGGATGCTCGCCGACCACGGCAAGATGGCCCGCGGCTTCCCGGACGTCCGCGCCAACACCGTGCCGTCCTTCTCGCTCGGTGACTACGAGTGGGTGCTCGCCTTCGAGGCCGACGAGCTCTACCGCATCGTCGACCTGATGCGTCATCTGCGCGGCTCCGAGGCGCGGATGCACGTCCGCGAGGAGATCCCGTTCTACACCGGCCGTCGCAAGGCGGTCGCCGAGCTGGTCGCCGGGCTGGCCTGACCTCCCTGCACGGACGAGCGGGCCGCCCCTGCCCCGGGGCGGCCCGCTCGTCGGTCGTGCTGGTTACTTCCCCGGGAGGGCGTGCTGGGCCCGGGTCGTCTGCTGGCCCGGCACCGGCTCCGCGCGCGGCGCGCAGTACACCTTGTGCGCCGGGATCTTCCCGCGCAGCAGATACGCCTCGGCGTAACGGGTCACACAGTCGTTCTCGCCGAAGCCGATGCCGTGGGTGCCCGCACCGTTCTCGGTGACCAGCGACGAGCCGGGCAGCCGGCGCTGCAGCTCCAGCGCGCCCCGGTACGGCGTGGCGGCGTCCCGTTCGGCCGCCAGCAGCAGCACCGGCGGCAGCGCACCGGGCTCGGTGTGGACGTCGAGCGGGAGGCGCCGGCCGTGCAGCGCACCGTCCAGCTCGGTGGCGGCGGCATGGCCGGCGGCGTCCGTCAGCTCCTGGCCCGACCCGTGCTCCGCCCGGTGGGCCGCCGCCTCGACCCCGGCCGCCGCGGACTGCGTCCGCTCCGGCCAGTACGCGCACGGCAGGTTCATCCAGGCGTTGTCCCAGGTCTCGAACGGTGCGATCTCGGCGACGTCGGTGTTGTCCCGGTCCCAGGTCCGCCACGACCGCGGCCAGGGCGCGTCATTGCACTCCACGGCCGTGTAGACGGCATTGGCGTTCTCCGCGTCCTTGGCGCCGGTCTGCTGGGGCAGGGCCTGGGCGATCAGCGGTTTGGGATCGCCGTGCAGATAGCTCGCGAGCGCCTCGGCGCGCAGCGGCCAGAAGCCGTCGTTGTAGCCCGTCTTGAGGAAGGCGGCCTGCAGCTCACCGGCGCCGATCTTGCCGTTGACCGGGTGGCGGCGCAGCTTCCCGGCGGCCGTGTCGTACGCCTGCTGCACGGCCTTCTTGGTCTTGCCGAGGTGGTAGTGGTCGTCGTGCTTGGCGACCCAGCGCAGCCAGTCGCCCCAGCGGCGCTCGAAGGCGATGTCCTGGTCGAGGTTGTTGCGGTACCAGATCTGCCGGGGCTCGGGATTGACCACGCTGTCGAAGATCATCCGCCGTACGTGGCCCGGGTAGAGCGTCGCGTAGACCGCGCCGAAGTACGTCCCGTACGAGGCGCCGATGAAGGTCAGCTTCTTCTCGCCGAGGGCGGCCCGCAGCATGTCCAGGTCCCGGGCGTTGTTGACCGAGTTGTAGAACGGCAGGTCGGCGCCGGCCCGCCGGGCGCAGCCGCGGGCGTACGCCCTGGCCTGCTCCCGCTTCTTGCGCTTGAACGCCGCGTCGGGGTACATCCGGCTGTCGGTGGGCGCCTTGCCGAACTCCTTGGGGTCCTGGCACGACAGCGGCGCCGAACGGCCGACCCCGCGCGGGGCATAGCCGACGAAGTCGTAGGCCCGGGCCAGCCGGGTCCACTTGGGCAGCGCGCCGTAGAGCGGGAATTCCAGGCTGGAGGCGCCGGGGCCGCCCGGATTGAACACCAGCGAGCCCTGCCGCTCACGGTGTGCGGTGGCCCGCGCCCGGCTGACCGTGAGCTGGATCTTCTTGCCGTCGGGGCGCGCGTAGTCGAGGGGGACGGTGAGCTTGCCGCACTCGACGGACGACGGCAGATGCTCCACCGGCGCGCACCGGCCGAAGTCGATGCGGTGCGCGACGGGCGCGGGCGGTGCCCCGGCCGCCTGCGTGGTGCCGCCCGCCGGGGCAGTGGCGAGGGCGGTCACGATCAGCGACCCGATGGTGCCGTACAACGCAAGTGCTCTCACTGGCCGTCCCTTCGTGTGTGCATACAAAAGGGATAGTTGGGGCGGTGATTGGCGATGTAAAGCACCGGGCACCGGTGTCGGACGCTATGCCCCGGAAGAGTGGAGCGCGGCGCGAAGGGCGGGATCGGTGAGGGCGGTGGGGCCGTGCAGGGCAAGGGAGAGAAGGGAGGTGAGGGGTGCCAGGGGGCCGGAGGAGGGCCGTGAGTCAGACCGTTCGGCGCTCCCGGGAAGGCGCTGTTCGCCCGCCTCGGTGGCCCAGTCGCGGTACGGGTGGAGCTCGAAGCGGGCCACGGCCAGGGTCCCCAGACAGAGCACCAGCGGCAGCGAGAACCACCCCAGGAGCAACGCGGTGTTCGCGTGGGGCGGTGCCATCCAGTAGGCCGCGGCGGCGGCCAGTACGACCAGGAGGGCGGCGGCCCACACCTGGCGGACGCCGCTGCGGATGCCCGGGCGGGCCGCGGCCGGCAGCGCCAGCCCGTCGGCCACCAGCTTGTCGGCCACCGCCCGCACCGCCTCGTCGGCCACCAGGGCCTCCCGCACCGCGGGTATCGGGCGCTGTCCGTCCGGCCCTATCGCGCTGAGCGTCGCCCGCTCGAACGGGTCCTGCGCGACCGGCTCGACGACGGTGGCCCAGCCGGTGTGGGCGAGCAGCAGCCGCCGCTTCTGGGCCATCAGCACCAGGACCACATCGGCGAGCCGCTGCGGCCCGCCGGAGAGGTAGGCCATCTCGTAGAGGGTCAGTCCGGGCGCGGGCCCGTCGTCACCGGCCGGATCCGGGACGGGCGCGGAGACCGGCGGCCGGGCCGGCCGTCCGGTCCGGGCCGCGGCGACCGCGGCCCGGCACACCCGCGCACAGGAAAACACCGCCACCACCGCGGCGACGAGGAGGAAGAGGAGCCACATAGCCCATTTTCTACGGGAAGGTCCATGACAATGGCCATTAATTTTCCTCTTGTGTGGATCACATCACGCCCCTTCCTTGCCTGCTCAGGGCCGGTGCGGCCAATTTCCGGGACCGGGACTCCGCCGCCCGTGGCGGCGTCTTCCCGGGCAGGCCGGCAGCAGGGCGACACCCCGGCGGCGGCCGCCGCTCAGCTGCTGCCGCAGCCGCCGCCCCCGCCGCAGGACGAGCCGCCGCCGCACGAGGACCCGCCGCCACAGGACGAGCCGCCACCGCACGACGAGCCGGAACCGCAGGACGAACCGCCGCTGCCGCAGCCCGAGCCCGTGCCCGAGCCGCCGTCGGACGAGCCGCACCAGAAGGAGCTGTCGCCGCCCGCGTCGCCCCCGGAGTCATAGCCGGACGCCGCACTGCCGGACGACGACGAGCCGCCGGCGGTGGCCAGTGCGGTGGTCCGCTGCGCCTCCTCGAACTGCTGCCGGAGCAGCTCGTCCGCTATCAGCGCCGTACCGCCGAGCGCCACCACCAGGCCGGCGGCCTGCCATGCGCCGCCCGCGCCGCCCTGGGAGTGGGCGGCCTGCGCGGAGCGCAGCGCGCGGGCACCCGCCTTGGTGACGCGGTTGCGGAAGGCCGACCGGCACAGCGCGGCCACGATCAGGGCGCCGGCCAGCGCAGGTATGACCGTGACCACCACCGGCGGGCCGAACCCCTCGCCCAGGCCGTCGTCGTTGCCGGCGTCCGCGACCGAGAGCAGCACCCCGAGGGCGAACAGCACGACCACTGCCGCCATCTGCGTGCTCGCCAGCTGGCGCCAGCCGTGCCCCCGCCGCGGATGACGCATCAGTCCGCGGGCCGCCAGCCGGTCGCCGATGCCCTGGACCGCGGGGCTGCGCATGGCCTCGGCGCGCACCGCGGCCAGCGCCCCGCCGGGCGTCCGGGCGACCGCGTCCAGGACGGCGGTCTCGACGTCGTCCTGTGCGGTGGCCTGACGAACCGTCACCACACCCGGGCCGCCCACCGCCAGCCGGCCGTCCTCGCACATCCCGGCGAGCGCGGCGTCCACCACCCGGCCGGGGCCGCCGGCGAGGAACGCCATCTCCCACACGTCGCGGGCCTGCGCCTCCGCTCCGCGCACGGACGGGGTGCCGCGCCGCACCAGGACCGTGCCGAGCAGCAGCACCAGCGAGGAGGCACCGAGGCCCACGTACACCCACTGCGTGAAGGACATCACCGCCACCATCCCTTCAGCGCCCGGCGGACGGTGTGGACGGCGCGGGCGAGGCGGGCCGCGGGCCCGGCGGACGGCGGGGTGGGGCCCGCGCGGTCCCGCCACCAGCGGGTCAGTCGCTGCCGGGCGGCGGGGTCCACGGGACGGCCCTGCGCCAGCAGATGCGCCGCGAAGTCCAGGGCGTCCTGGCGGTAACCGCCGCGCATCGGCCGGTTGCGGGCATAGCCGGCGAACGCCGGACGGTAGTCGGCACCGAGGATCTCGGCCAGCTCGGGCGCGACCTTGGCGACCACCGCGGACCGCTTGGCGGTCAGCGCCCGGCTCTGCACGCCCAGCCGGGTGCGGTCGAAGCCCTCCGGCGCCGGGGTGCCGGCGACCAGCGCGGAGAGCAGCGCGGTCTGCGCCAGGGCCAGCCGCTGCCGCGCCGCGTCGGTGCCGCTGCCGGGCGCGGTGGCGCGGGCCGTGCCGGCCACGGTGGTGCGGCCGCCGGTGGCGGGGGAGTCGACGGCGGGGGAGCCGGCGCCCGGCTCCCGTACGGGCTCAAGCAGCCTGGACATGGCGGGCCTCCTTCAGGACGGTGCGGATCGCGTCGAGTTCCCCGGCCAGCTCGCCGGCCTCGGGGAAGTCGTCATCGCGCTCCAGCAGCACACCGGGCGGGGTGATACGGGCACACAGCTCGGCGAGCACGTCCAGCACCGGGCGGGTCACCGGGTGGGCGTGGCTGTCGTGCCAGACCCCGTCCCGCTCGACCCCGCCCGCCACATGGACGTAGGCGATCGCCTCGACCGGCAGCTCGTCCAGCGCCACGGCCGGGTCCTCACCGCGGTTGACGTGGTTGGTGTGGAGATTGGCGACGTCGATCAGCAGCCGCACCCCCGTCCGCTCGACCAGCTCGGCCAGGAACTGACCCTCGGTCAGCTCCTCGTCCGGCCAGTTGATCAGGGCCGCGATGTTCTCCAGAGCCAGCGGCACCGGGAGCGCGTCCTGGGCGATGCGGACGTTCTCGCAGAGCACGTCCAGCGCGTCGCGGGTGCGCGGGACCGGCAGCAGATGCCCGGCCTCCATCAGCGGCGAGGCGGTCAGCGGCCCGCCGGCCCGGACGAACGCGATGTGCTCGGTGACCAGCGGGGCGTCCAGCATTCCGGCGCGCTCGGCGAGGGCGGCCAGCCGGCCGGCGTCCGGACGGTCGGCGCCGCCGAGGCCGAGCGAGACGCCGTGCGGGACGACGGTCGTCCCGCGTTCGCGCAACTCCCGCAGGGCGTCCGGCAGATGGCCGGGGCAGATGTTCTCCGCCACCACCTCGACCCAGTCCACACCGGGCAGCCCGGCGATCTCCGCGGCGATTTCCGGCCGCCAGCCGATGCCCGTCCCCAGGCGCTCGATGTCCGTTCCCGGACGCTCCATGGTTCCCCCTCTCGCTCCGTGGTCGCGGTACTCATGGCCCCGTCATGACGGCCCGAATCCTGCACCTGCCGAGTTCAGAGCTTCATTTGAGCTTCCCGGCCAGGGCCCCCGCCCCCGGGCCCCGCCGCCCTACGGGACCCGTCGGCCACCCCCGCCGGTCAGCGCGCGGTCTCGAACCCCACCGCGGCACCGAGCGCCAGCAGCACCCCACCGGTGGCCTGATCCAGCCGCCGCCGTATGCGCGGCCGTTGGAAGACGGCCCGCGCGCGGTGCACCGCCAAGGCGACACCGCCGAGCCACAGCACGCCCAGCGCGGCATGAACGGCGACCAGCAGCAGCGTCGCCGCGATCACCGGCGCACCGTGCGGCACGAACTGCGGCAGCAGCGACATGTAGACCACCCCGACCTTGGGGTTGAGGACATTGGTCAACAGCCCCGTCCGCAACGCCCGCAACGGGCTCGCCGGCCGGGCACCTTCGCCGCCACCGGACCGCTCCCGCACCGCGGCGGGCACCTCGGCCCCGGGCGCGCCGGCGGCGGTCCCGGCGGGCGGCTCGGCCTCCGCGGCTCCAGCGGTCCGTATGCGCCGGGCGCTGCGCAGCGCCTGTATCCCGAGCCACATCAGATACAGCGCGCCGGCCACCCGCAGGACGTCGTACGCCGTCCTCGACGCGGCGAGCATCGCCGTCAGCCCGACCGCACCGGCCAGCCCCCACACGAAACATCCGGCGGCTATGCCCAGCGCACTGCACAGCGCGGCGCGGCGCCCCGAGCCGAGCGCGGTCCGCAGGACCACCGCGAAATCGGGGCCGGGCGAAATGGTCAACAGCGCGGCCACCACCGTGAAGCCGAGCAGGGACGTCAGCACGGCCGCCTCACCGCCCCCGCGCCGATGCGCCGCGCAGCGCCGGGTGGTCCGCGACGACCGTGCAGGATCCCGGCGCGATCTCCGTGAACCCGGCATCGCGCACCACCGGCAGTCCGCTGCGGGTCAGCGCCTCCCAACGCGCGGGATCCGCGGACCGGATGGCCAGGGGGAAGCCGGCCGCGCGCCAGGCCGCCCGTTCCTCCTCGGACAGCTCCCACCACGCCAACTGCGCGGCGTGGCCGGCCTGCGCCATCTCCTTGCCCGCCGACATCTCCAGCGCCGGATTCAGCCACAGCACGGGCACACCGTCGGCGGGCGGGCCGGGCGGCTCGGGGTCGTCCAGCTCCGTGCCGGAAACCTGGAGCTTCACCAGCTCCTTGGGCCAGCCGTCCAGCGGCACCGGGGGATAGACCCGCACCTCGGCGCGGCGCCCGGTGACCGTGATCCCGGGCAGCGCCTCGGCCCGCCGCCACTCCGCGCCGCGCGCCCGCCGCACCACCTTCCGGATCCGGGCGTCCTGCCAGTCCCGCACCGCCGCCGCCCACGCGCCGTCCCCGGCCGACCGCTCGTCCGACAGCAACACCAGCACCGCCCGGGCCGCCGTCTCCAGCGCGTCCGTACGCGCCGGAGGCTCGGCCCGCTCCAGCCGCACGACGAGCGGCAGCACGAACTGCGGAGCCGCGTCCCGGTCGCTCTCGTCGGGCCGGAACGGGCTGGTGGAATCGTTGCCGGACTGTCCGGCGGTCTCGGTCCTGGTCACATCGATCAGTCTGCCAGCCGCCACTGACAACGCCCCTGGCGACCGCCTGTGCCAAGGCCCACGCCCGCCCGCCCCGACCTGTCCGCCCCGACCTATCCGCGTCGGCCTGTCCGCCCCGGCCGGTCTGCGCAGGCCCGTTCGCGCAGGTCCGCCCGGTCAGGCCCGGTCCGCGCCCACCTGCGCACGCGGCCCCGCCCGCGCGGACCCTTCCCCGCGTGGCTCCGGCCGCCCCGCCCCACCCCACTCCGCAAGGCCCGCAGTGCTCCACCGGCGTTGCGCTCGCCGCGTCCCCGAGCGGGCATCGGGCGGACGGGCCCGCT
Source organism: Streptomyces sp. NPDC059649 (assembly GCF_042734445.1). Taxonomy (NCBI): domain Bacteria; kingdom Bacillati; phylum Actinomycetota; class Actinomycetes; order Kitasatosporales; family Streptomycetaceae; genus Streptomyces; species Streptomyces sp. NPDC059649. The sequence goes on along the minus strand of NZ_JBHWDV010000005.1, from coordinate 122,742 downwards.
ACCGTCGGGCTCGGTGGGCGGACCGAGGCCGCACGGCGGTGGGCCGAGGACGTACGCCAACGGGCGTGCCGGCAAGGCCGCGACGCGCCGGACCGGGCAGTGCGGGGGAGACGGGGAGGCAGCGGGTGCCGGAGCGGATGCGGCTGGACGGGGTGGGACGACGCTACGGGGTTCGTGGCCCCTGGGTGCTGCGCGAGGTCGATCTCACGGTGCCGGCAGGCGCGTTGGTGCGCATCGAGGGGACCAACGGCACCGGGAAGTCCACCCTGCTGCGGCTGCTCGCCGGGATCGACCGGCCCAGTACCGGACGCATCACCGGCCGGCCGCGCCGCGCCTACGTCCCCGAACGCTTCCCCGCCGCCATGCCGTTCACGGCCGCCGGCTACCTCACCCACCTCGGCCGCGTCCACGGCCTGACCGGCGCGGAAGCGGCCCGGCGCGCCGCCGAGTGGCTGGCACGCTTCGGCGCGGCCGGGCACGCCCGTACCCGGCTGGCCGAGCTGTCCAAGGGGACCAGCCAGAAGGTCGCGGTCGCCCAGGCGCTGCTCGCCGAGCCCGAACTCCTCGTCCTGGACGAGGCGTGGACCGGCTTGGACCGCGGCGCCCGTGAGGTGCTCGACCGCGCGGTCGCCGAACGGGTCGCGGACGGCGGCACCGTGGTGTTCGTCGACCACGACCCGCAGCGGCTGGCCGGCGTGGCCGACGCCCGCTACCGGGTCGCGGACGGGCGGCTGCTGGCCCAGGAGGAGCGGCCCGGTACGCCCCTGGATCCGGGCGCCGCGACCGGCCCCCGGGTGACCATCGAGGCCGAGGGCCCACCGGGCGCCGCCCCGCCGACCGGGCAACCGGGTACGGCCGGCGGCCCCGCGCGGCTGCCCGGCAACCCGGGTACGGCCGGCGCCGCCGCGCCGCTGCCCGGCAACCCGGAGATCACGCCCGGCCCGGACGGCACGTTCCGGCTCACGGTCCTCGCCGCCCACTCCGACGCGCTGCTCCGCGCCCTGCTCACCGTCCGCCCGCCGTGGCACATCCGCGCCGTGACCACCGCCCCGGGACCGGCCGTACCACCGGGTCCGGCAAGCCCGCCCACCCCCGACCCCGACCCCGACGAGGCTCCTCTCCCGTGACCGCTCTCCTCCGCTATCAGGTGGCGCTGCTCGTCGGCTCGCACCGCTGGCTGCCGCCGGTCATCCTCTACGCGGCCTTCCTGGCCATCGGCATCCAGGGCGGCGGCCCGATCCTCGACGCGTTCGGCTACGCCGCGGTCGGTGTACTGCCGGTCGCGGTCTGGCTGACCCGGATCTGCGTCACCAACGAGCCGCCGGGCGCCCGTAGTTGCGCGGCGGCTGCCGCCGGGCCCGGCCGGGCGCACCTCGCCGGTGTGCTGACCGCGGCCGGTGCCGCGCTGCTGCTCGGGCTGCTCGGTACGGCCCTGGTCGTACTGCTGTCGGATCCGCACTCCGCCGACCACCAGGTGGCGGTGCCCGTCCTGCCCGCGACCGGCGCCGGCCTGTGCGCCGTGCTGACCTGTCTGCTGACGGGCGTGGCGCTCGGCGCGCTGTGCACCTGGCCGGTGCTGCGTACGCCCGGCTGGGGCATTCCGGCCGGGCTGCTCGGCTCACTGCTGCTGCTCGTCCTGGGCGGCTCGCCCGCCAACGCCGCGATGACGGGCCTGGTCACCGGCTCCCTGCACGGCACGATCACCGTCCCCTGGATCCCGGTCGCCGCGGCCGCCCTGCTCGCGGCCGCCGCCACCGCCGCCGCCTGCGCCCTGGCCTCCCGCCGCGGCTGAACCACGGACGGTGGGCGGGGGCCCGGGCCGGGCCGCAGGGCCCCGGCGAGGACGCCCGAGCCCCGGGATCGGCGCCCCCGGTACGGCCGGGCGTACGCTCGGTCTCATGCCGAACACGCCCGCCACTGCCGGTCCCGGCCCCGCCGCCACCGAAGCCCCCACCCCCGAACCCGCCCTCGCCGACTGCCTGCACTGCGGCCGGCCCACCGAGTACCCGGTCGACCGGCCGGGGATCGTGCTCTGCCCGGTGTGCGAATGGCAGGAGGCGCAGCGGACCGCGTGCTCCGGCTGACCCGGAGGGCGGGGCGGACGCGGCAGGCGGCCGTCAGTGGGGCCAGGGCCCGGTCACCGCGAACTCGTGCCCGGTGTCCAGCAGTTGAGGCCGTGCCGTCGCAGTTGCTGGGCGCCTTGCCCCCGCCGGAGTGCGGTGGATCGCCCTCCCGGGAGGGGATCCGATAAAGGAAGCCCTCGGGGGGCGAGCAGGCCGCTTGTGTGTCCCGCGCACCGCTCGCCCGGGAACCAGGCGGACCGATGGCCCCGGGAGGCCCCTTGACGGACCTTGGCTAGCGGACCTCGCCGGTCACCAGGGACTTCGCGTCGCGCGCCAGGGCCGTCAGCCGGGAGATCGCCCGGAAGTACTTCTTGCGGTAGCCGCCGCGCAGCATCTCCTCGCTGAACAGCTCGTCGAAGGGCTTGCCGGAGGCCAGCACCGGCACCTCGCGGTCGTAGAGCCGGTCCGCGAGGACCACCAGGCGCAGCGCGGTGGATTGGTCGGGCACCGCCTGGACGTCGGTCAGGCAGACCGCCTCGATGCCGTCGCACATCGCGCCGTACCGGCTGGGGTGCACCTTCGACAGGTGGTCCAGGAGGGAGGGGAAGTCGTCGAGCGAGGCCCCGGGCGTGCGGTACGCGGTGCGGGTGACCGTCTCGTCGTCGAACGGCGCGGGTGCCTCCGGCAGACCGCGGTGGCGGTAGTCCTCGCCGTCGATCCGCAGCGGGCGGAAGTGGGCGCTCAGGCCCTGGATCTCGCGCAGGAAGTCGGCGGCGGCGAACCGGCCCTCGCCGAGCTTGCCGGGCAGCGTGTTGGACGTGGCGGCCAGCGCCACACCGGCCTCCACCAGCTTGCCGAGCAGCGTGGAGACCAGCACCGTGTCGCCGGGGTCGTCCAGCTCGAACTCGTCGATGCACAGCAGCTTGTGCTCGCCGAGCGTGCGGACGGTCTGCTGGAAGCCGAGCGCGCCCACCAGGTTCGTCAGCTCGACGAAGGTGCCGAAGGCCTTCTGTTCGGCTGGCGCCGGGGCGGCGTGCCACAGGGAGGCGAGCAGGTGGGTCTTGCCGACGCCGTAGCCGCCGTCCAGATAGACACCGCGCGGGCCCTTGGGGGCGGAGGCCTTCTTGGGGCTCCTGGCGAACCAGCGGCGCTTGCCGCCACCGGTGTCCGCGCCGGCGCCGATGCCGTCCGCGAAGTCGCCCAGGACCTGCACCGCCTCGGCCTGGCTGGGCTGCTTCGGGTCCGGGATGTACGTGTCGAACCGGGCGTCCTGGAAGCGCGGCGGCGGCACCATCTCGGCGACCAGGCGGTCGGCGGGGACGTGCGGGGCGCGGGCGGTGAGCGCGGCGGGGGCCGCGTCGCCCGGGTCGGCTGCGTCGGCCGGGTCGGCCGACGGTCCGGCTATCGGGTCGGGCTGCGGCGCGGAGGGCTGGGAAGGTGACACAGCTGTCCAGCCTATCTCCTTCGCCCGAGGGCCCGGACCGTGCCGCGAGGCATGTCACACTGCCGCCATGCGACGCCTGTTCCCCCTCCCCGCCCCGCCCGCCTCCGCCACCGGCGGCGCGGCCGCCGCGCCCGCGGTGACCGGTGCCGACGACCGTGAGTGGACGCTGGACGAACTGGCCGACGCCTACGCCTACCCGGCGGCGGACGACCCGGCGCGCGCGGGCCGCCCCGGCTGGCTGCGCGCCAACATGGTGTCCTCCATGGACGGCGCGGCCCACCACGAGGGGCACTCGCAGCCGCTCTCCAGCGACGCCGACATGCGGATCTTCGGGGTGCTGCGGGCCGTCGCCGACGTCGTGGTGGTGGGCGCGGAAACGGTGCGCCAGGAGGGCTACCGGCCGGCCCGCGCCCGGGAGGCGTTCGCCGCCCGCCGGGCCGCCGCCGGACAGTCCCCGGCGCCCGCCATCGCGGTGGTCACCGCCGGGCTCGGGCTGGACTTCGGGCTGCCCCTGTTCACCGAGGCGCTGGCGCCGACCGTCGTCCTGACCGGCGCGGGCGCCCCCGCCGACCGGGTGACCAAGGCCCGGGCGGCCGGCGTGGAGGTGCTGTTCGCCGGCGAGGGGCTGGGCGTCGACCCGGCGCGGGTGGCCGGTGTCCTGGCCGAACGCGGTCACACCCGGCTGCTCACCGAGGGCGGACCGATGCTGCTGGGGCAGTTCGCGGCGGCCGGTGCGCTGGACGAAATGTGTCTGACGCTCGCTCCTGTGGTAACGGTCGGAGACGCACCGAGGATCATGAAGGGGCCGGCCGTCGAGGTTCCCGAGCGGTTCACCCTGGCATCCGTATTGGAGGAGGCCGGGTTCCTGTTCACTCGCTACCGTCGGTCCTGACAAACAGCGGAATTATCTGTTCCGCTTAGCTTCCTTTGGGCACACTAAAAGCCAACAGGTCCCGCGTGGCGACGGGGCAGGATGGTGTCTGTCGGGCTCCGCACAATGCGGCCTGAGGAGAAGAAGGGCGTCCGTCGTGTTCACGAGCGTATTGATGATCGAGAAACCTCTGACGCCCGCCGACGTGGAGTTCGTGACCACCCTGCACGGCGACGACCAGGTCTCCTTCGTCGTGCTCATGCAGCCCCGCGGCAAGCAGGACGTCCTGCTGCGGGCCATCGACGACGTGGCCCTCGGCGAGTTCGACGACGCCGTGCGCGAGGGCGCCGAACCGGCCGGGGCACAGGCCGAGCCCCCCGCCGAGGTCGGGCTCGCGCACACCCTCAAGGCACTGCGCGAGTCCGGTGCCCAGGCCGTCGGACAGGTGGTCGAGGACCATCCGCTGGACCTGCTGCGCTCCGTCGTGGACGAGACCGGGGCGGACGAGGTGATCGTGCTGACCGCCCCGCACTTCGTCGAGGAGTTCTTCCACCGCGACTGGGCCTCCCGCGCCCGCCACAAGGTCGGCGTCCCGGTCCTCAAGCTCTTCTCGCACGCCGCCGACGACCAGCCCCAGGGGACGCCCGGGGGCTGACCGCACCCGGGGGACGCCCGGGGCTGAGCGCGCCTCGGGGGCCGATCGCCGGCGTGGTCACAGCCGGGCGGCCGGGCGGGGCCGCAGCCGCCCGTCCTGCACCTCCGCGATCTTGTCCGCCACGTCCAGATGGCTGTGGTCGTGGGTGACCAGCACCGTCGCCGTCGCCCGCTGATGGGTCAGGGTCAGCAGCAGCTCCAGCACCGCGGCGCCCCGCTCGTGGTCCAGGGCGCTGGTCGGCTCGTCCACCAGCAGCACCGCGGGGTCGTTCATCAGCGCCCGGGCGATGTTGATCCGCTGCCGCTGACCGCCCGACAGCTGGTGCGGCCGCCGGCCGGCCAGCCCCTCCAGACCGACCGCCGCCAGCAGCTCCCGCGCCCGGGCGCGGGCCTTGCGCGGCGAGCGGCCGTCCAGATGGGCCATCACCTCCAGCTGTTCGGCGGCGGTCAGGGACGGCAGCAGGTTCGGCTGCTGGAAGACCATGCCGAGGGCCGTCCGGCGCAGCGCGGTCAGCTCGGCGCGGCCGAGGCCCGTGGTGTCCGTGCCGTCGACCACCACCCGCCCGCGGTCCGGGCGGATCAGCGTGGCGGCGACCGCCAGCAGGCTGGACTTCCCCGAGCCGGACGGCCCGATCACCGCGGTCAGACAGCCGGCGGGCACGGTCAGCGAGACCGCGTCCAGCGCGGTCAGCCGGTCCTCGCCGTCGGGGTAGGTCAGGGTCACTTCGGTCAGTTCGAGGCTCATCGGGCACTTCCCAGGGCGGTCAGCGGGTCGACGGACGTGATGCGGCGGATCGAGAGCGCGGCCCCGGCGGCGCCGAGCGCGATCATGACCAGGGCCGGGACCAGCACCGTCGGCGGATCGAGTACGAACGGCACCGCGCCGCCGATCCCCGCCCCCACCCCCGCCGCCACGACGGTGCCCAGGCCCGTCCCGATCACCAGCAGGACGACGGCCTGCCCGAGCGCGTCCCGCAGCAGATAGCGGGTCGAGGCGCCCAGCGCCTTCAGCACCGCGACATCACCGCTGCGCTGGATCGTCCACACCGTGAAGAACGCGCCGATCACCAGCGCGGAGATCGCGAACAGAAAGCCGCGCATCAACTGGAGCGAGCCGTTCTCGGCGGTGTACGAGCCGATGGCCTGCAAGGCGTCGTCGAGGGGCACCGTCTTCGTGCCGAGCCGCCCGTCGGCGGCGGCGAGGCCCTGCGTCCCCGTGGTGGAGAGCGCCAGCACCGTCGCGCCGGGGGAGGAGCCGCCGCCCCCGGCGCCGCCCGTCATCCCCCGCCAGTCGGCGAGCGACGTCCAGACCACCGGGGTGTGGCTGTACATCCCCGCTCCGGACACCGCCGTCACCCGGAACGTGCGCCCGCCCAGCGACACCGAGCCGCCGGCCCGTACCCCGAGCGAGGCCGCGGCCTTCTCCGAGAGCACCACCGCGCCGTCCCCGGCCCGCCCCTGCGCCGGGGCCAGCGGCGACCCGGGACGGACCCCGAACGCCGACACCGCGGCCGCCCGGTCGCCCGCCTCCGCCTTCGTCGTGGCGATCCCCAGCGGCTCGGCCCGCCGTACGCCCGGCACCCGGGCCCACTCCCGTACGGCGTGCTCGGTCAGCCGGGAGTCGGTGAAGGCGACCGCACGGCCCTCCAGGGGCGCCGAGAACACCAGGTGGTCGGCGGGCAGGCCGGTGATCGCCGAGGTGTTCTCCCGGCCCAGGCCCGCCGTCAGGCCCGACAACAGACCCACCAGCACGGTGATCAGCACCACGACGGTGCCCATCAGGGCGAACCGCCCCTTGGCGAATCTCAGATCTCTCCAGGCGACGAACACAGGCTCGGCCATCCTCCGGGTAACGGCGCCGGACCCACTGCCCGGCGGCCGGACCCCACCGTCGCCCGCCGAAGGGGCCCGCGGCATCGCGCCGCGGAGTGGTCCGCGGAGATCGAAAGGTGAGCCTCGGCATCAACCCTTCGGTTGATGCCGGGGGCCGGACCCGCCCGTAGCCTGAAGAGGCCGTGACCGAAGAAGCCGTGACCGCCCACTCCCTCACCCCCGTCCTGCGGGTCCTGCGCAGCTGCCTCCATCTGATGGTGGCCGCGCTGCTCGGGCTCGCCGCCGTCCGCGCGGTCGCCGATCACCGCGCGCACGCGCCCGCGGTCCTCGCCACCGCCGTCGTACTGTTCGCGCTCTACGTCACCGGCCCCCGGCTGCCCCGACTGCGCGCCTCCACCGGCGCCGCCGCCCTCTGGCTCACCGCCGTCGGGCTGGTCTGGCTGGTGCTGCTGGCCCTCACCCCGGACGGCGTCTGGCTGGCCTTCCCGCTCTTCTTCGTCCAGCTGCACCTGCTGCCCCTGCGCTGGGCGCTGCCCGCCGTCGCGGCCACCACCCTCGCCGCCGTCGCCGGCTTCGGATGGCACACCCACACCCTCAGTGTCGGCACGGTCCTCGGCCCCGCCCTCGGGGCGGCGGTCGCGGTCGCCGTCGTCCTCGGATACCAGGCCCTCTACCGCGAGAGCGAACAGCGCCGCCGGCTCATCGAGGAGCTGACCGCGGCCCGCAGCGAGCTGGCCGCCGCGGAGCACGCCGCCGGGGTCCTCGCCGAACGGGAGCGGCTGGCCCGCGAGATCCACGACACCCTCGCCCAGGGCCTGTCCAGCATCCAGCTGCTGCTGCGCGCCGCCGAACGCGCCCTGCCCGAACGGCCCGGGGCGGCGCTCGGGCACGTCCGGCAGGCCCGTACGGCCGCGGTCGACAACCTCGCCGAGGCCCGCCGGTTCGTCCGCGCGCTCAGCCCGCCCGACCTGGAGACCGGATCGCTGCCCGCCGCCCTGGAGCGGCTGTGCGCCACCACGGCGCGCACCTCCGGCCTGGCCGTGCACTGCCAGGTCTCCGGCGCGCCCACCGCGCTGCCCACCCCGCACGAGGTCGCCCTGCTGCGCATCGCCCAGTCCGCGCTCGCCAACACCGTCCGGCACGCCGCGGCCGGCCGGGTCGAGCTGACCCTCAGCTACATGGACACCGAGGTCGCCCTGGACGTCGTCGACGACGGCACCGGATTCGTCCCGGCGGAGGTGCCCGCACCGGGCTCCGCGGCGGCCTCCGGCACCGGCTTCGGGCTCGCCGCGATGCGCGCCCGGGCCCGCGCCCTCCAGGGCACCCTCGCCGTCGAGTCCGCCCCAGGGGAGGGCACCGCCATCGCCGTCACCCTGCCCTGCCCGGCAGCGCCCGCCACCCCGGAGGCCGCCCCGTGACCAGCCCCGCAACCCCCATCCGGCTGTTGCTCGCCGACGATCACCCCGTCGTACGGGCCGGGCTGCGCGCCGTCCTGGAGACCGAACCGGGCTTCGAGGTCGTGGCGGACGTGCCCACCGCCGAGCAGGCCGTCGAGCTCGCCGGCCGGTGCGAGGTGGACGTGGTCCTCATGGACCTCCAGTTCGGCGGGCGGATGCTGGGCTCCCAGGCCACCGCCGCGATCACCGCCCGGCCCGCCGCCCCCCGCGTCCTGGTCCTGACCACGTACGACACCGATGCCGACATCCTCGCCGCCATCGAGGCCGGCGCCACCGGCTATCTCCTCAAGGACGCCCCGCCCGAGGAACTGGCCGCCGCGGTGCGCACCGCCGCGGCCGGGAAGTCCGCGCTCGCGCCCACCATCGCGCTGCGCCTGATGGACCGGATGCGGACGCCCGCCACCGCGCTCTCCCGCCGCGAGACCGAGGTGCTCCAGCTCGTCGCGGACGGCCTGTCGAACGCCGCGATCAGCAAACGGCTCTTCCTCAGCCAGGCGACCGTCAAATCCCACCTTGTCCACATCTACTCAAAGCTGGGGGTGGACTCCCGTACGTCCGCGGTCGCCGCGGCCACCGCGAAGGGCCTGATCCGCCGCTGACCTGGCCGGCGGTCGACTGCTGACCCGCCGGCCGATGACCGTCGGCGGCTGACCGCCGGCCGCTGACCGTCGGCGACTGACCGTCGGGGCGAGACCGGGCACCATGGGTCCGCAGCGGTCGGGGGCCGTCCGCGGCCGTCCGGGGTCGTCCGTGGCCGACGTCCGGGGTCCGCGGACGGGCGCTGTCAGTGCCGGGTGCGACAATCTTCGGCAGCAGGGCAGCCGTACCGGCAGCATGACCGCCGGCACCGGCAGCCCGACCGCAGAACCGCACGACAGCAGAACCGCACCACCGCACCACCACCGCAGAACCGCACCACCGCTCGCGATGATCGACGATCAGGGAGACCCGCCCATGGCACCCGCCATCCCAGCCTCGATGGACCGACCGCACTTCATCGGTATCGGCGGAGCCGGCATGTCGGGCATCGCCAAGATCCTCGCCCAGCGCGGCGCCCGGGTGGCCGGCAGCGACGCCAAGGACTCCCCGACCGCCGAGGCCCTGCGCGCCCTCGGCGTCACCGTTCACCTCGGTCACGCCGCCGAGCACCTCGCCGCCGACGCCACCAGCGTCGTGGTCTCCTCCGCGATCCGCGCCGACAACCCCGAGCTGGCAGCCGCTCATGAGCGCGGCATCCCCGTCGTGCACCGCTCCGACGCGCTCGCCGCCCTCATGGAGGGCCTGCGCCCGATCGCCGTGGCCGGCACGCACGGCAAGACGACGACCACCTCCATGCTCGCCGTCTCCCTGGGCGCCCTCGGCCTCAAGCCGTCCTACGCCATCGGCGGCGACCTCGACGCCCCCGGCTCCAACGCCGAGCACGGCGCCGGCGAGATCTTCGTCGCCGAGGCCGACGAGAGCGACCGCAGCTTCCACAAGTACGCCCCCGAGGTCGCCATCGTCCTCAACGTCGAGCTGGACCACCACGCCAACTACGCCTCGATGGACGAGATCTACGAGTCCTTCGAGACCTTCGTCGGCCGCATCCGCCCCGGCGGCACCCTGGTCATCGCCGCCGACCACCCCGGCGCCCGCGAGCTGACCGCCCGGGTCTCCGGCCGCGAGGACCTCGAGATCGTCACCTACGGCGAGTCCAAGGACGCCGACGTCCGCATCCTCCAGATCACCCCGCACGGTCTGACCAGCGACGTCACCGTCAGCCTCACCAGCGGCAAGATCCTCACCTTCACCGTCTCCGTGCCCGGCCGGCACTACGCCCACAACGCCGTCGCCGCCCTCGCCGCCGGGGTCGCCCTCGACCTGCCGCCGCACAACCTCTCCACCGCCCTCGGCAAGTACACCGGCGTCAAGCGCCGCCTCCAGCTCAAGGGCGAGGCGGCCGGCGTCCAGGTCATCGACTCCTACGCCCACCACCCGACGGAGATGACCGCCGACCTCGAAGCGATCCGAGGCGCCGCCGAGGGCTCCCGCGTGCTGGTCGTCTTCCAGCCGCACCTCTTCTCCCGCACCCAGGAGCTCGGCACGGAAATGGGCCAGGCGCTGGCCCTCGCCGACGCGTCCGTCGTGCTGGACATCTACCCGGCCCGCGAGGACCCGATCCCGGGCGTCACCAGCGCCTTGATCATCGACGCCGCACGCGCCGCCGGCGCCGAGGTCACCGCCGAGAACGACAAGTCCGCCGTCCCGGACGTCATCGCAGGAATGGCCAGGCCCGGTGACCTTGTTCTCACCATGGGCGCGGGCGATGTCACCGACCTCGGCCCCGCCATCCTGACCCGCCTGGGCAGCTGAGCCGGAGGAGGCCCCCAGATGCCGTACGAGATCGACAAGCCCGACGAGCAGTGGCGCGCCGAGCTGACCCCCGCCGAATACCAGGTGCTCCGCCAGGCCGGCACCGAGCCCGCCTTCGTCGGCGAATACACCGACACCAAGACGGCGGGCATCTACTCCTGCCGCGCCTGCGGCGCCGAGCTCTTCCGCTCCGACACCAAGTTCGAGAGCCACTGCGGCTGGCCGTCCTTCTACGACCCCAAGGACTCCGACGCCGTAGAGCTCCTGGCGGACCGCTCCCACGGCATGGTCCGCACCGAAGTGCGCTGCGCCCGCTGCGGATCCCACCTCGGCCATGTCTTCGAGGGCGAGGGATACCCGACGCCTACGGACCAGCGGTACTGCATCAACTCGATCTCCTTGCGGCTGACCCCCGACGAGGGCTGATCCCCGCGACTCGCGTCGCTGCGCTCGCGGAACGCGGCGGCGTGGAATGCGGAGGCGTGGAACACGGCGTTCCCGCCTGCCCTGGCTACCGCTCGGCGGTAGCCAGGGCAGGCGGCAACGGCGCCAGTAGACTGGCCACGACAATCGAATGGGCGGGGCTGGGGGGCTGCGCGATGGTCAGATACGAGGGCGCGGGCGGCTGGGTCGAGATCGGGCCGGCGTCGCTCACCGTATGCCGGACGGACCAGCGGCCGAGTCCCCTTCCTCCGCGTGTCCTGCCCCTCCAGGCGCTGTCCGGCGTTGAGTTGAAGGACGCGACGAGGCTGCGGCGCGGGCACCTCCACCTGTGGTTCGGCGGTGGCGTCCTGGTTCCGGTGGGGTCCGACGAGGACCCCAACACGATTGGATTCACGTACGGGCAGCGGGAGACGTTCCGCGGCCTCCACGAGTATCTGTGGAACGTCGTGAGCACGAACGAAGCCCAGGACATCGACGTCGCCGCCGCCTATGAGGCCGCGAACGACCCCCTGGTCGCCTGGCTGGCCCACCGAGAACGCGCCTTGGAACGGGCCGCGGAGGACCGGGCCGCACGCGAACACGCTGCGGAGCAGCAGCACATCGACCGACTCGCTCGCAAGGTCGGCCCCGAGGCCGCCGCCCGCGAGGACATCATGGCCGCCGGGCTCGCCTCGGCAACGGGGGACCGCTGCTGGCTGGTCCTCAAGCGGTTACCCGGCCTCCTCCTCGGCGGGGAGCAGGTCTTCGTCGTGGCGGAGTGCTTCCTGGGCAGCGACCTGGGCACGGTCGTCCTCACGAACCAGCGGCTCATGTTCGTCAATACCAAGTTCTCCGGGCCGGAGCTGAACACGCTGCACCTCGGGGAGATCAGGGCGGTGGCGGGGACCCAAAAGGTGACCCAGGGCGTTCTGCGGGTGGAGACCCTGCGAGGTCTCGTCGTCGAGTTCGGAGGCCTCAAGGGCGAGGACCTGGCACGGCTCGACGAGGCGTTGCGCCTGGCCGTGGGCTCCCTCGGGCGGACCGCCCCAGCTCCGTCCGCCGCCCCCGCCGTACCCTCGGCCCCGTCCCAGGGTGTCCTTGACCAGATAGCCAAGCTCGGTGAGCTGCACGCGGCCGGCGTCCTCACCACCGCCGAATTCGAGCAGAAGAAACGGCAGTTGCTCGACCGGCTATGACGAGGCGTCCGTTCTGACCTGGCCCCGGGTGGTCACGCACCGCTGATCGCTGCCCCTCCCCTCGTAGCCTCTGGCGGCAAAATTCTCGAGAAATGCGTTTCGGTGCGGCAGCTGCCATTCGGTCAGTGTTGGCCGATTTCGGTTTGAAAGTTGCCTGGTGCGCCAGGTGTACATACTGTGTGCGCTGCAGCTACGGGGGGCTGGCCGGGAAGGCCAGTTGGTTGCGTCGATGCGCATTTCCCCGTGGTGTGAAGCAGAGGCTTTGGATCTCTGCGCCAGACATGGGGGTGGAAAATGCGTAACAAAATCAAGCGCCTTGCTGTCATAGCCATCGGCGGCGCCTTCGTAGTAGGGGTTGCCCCAGCTCAGGCAGCGGAGCTTTACGCCAGCACCTATGGGTCTTCCGGGTGGGTGAGCTTGCAACACGTCTATGCCTACGCGAAGGACAAGAAGGCGGACGGTGATCCCGTCTACAGCCAGTACGGCCGGGAAGGCCTTGGGGATTACTACCTCCACAACAAGAGCGGCGAGGGTACGACCGCCACGAGCAATGCCGGAAAGTACATCTATACCCTCAGGACGTGCGTCTCGGTGGACTGGCAGCCCGACCCGTGCACCGACGCCAACTAAATCCTTCCCCAGTTGACCCTGGTGCTCGGTGGCCAGGGTGCTCACTACTGACGGCCCGGCAGCAGCGCTGCCGGGCCGCAGCGGCATCCAGCGAGGCAGAACAGCATGGTTCAGACGAACGCAGCCACTCAACCGATTCTCAGACTGACAGATTTGCGATTCGGCATCCGTGACCGCCAGTTGCTCAACGGCGTCAACCTCGCACTGGCAGCTGGCGAGTCCGCCGCGATTACCGGCCCGAGTGGCAGCGGAAAGAGCACGCTGCTGTCACTGATCCTGGGGCTCATTCCCGCAGACAAGGGACAGGTATGGGTTGCCGGCCGCGACATGTCCGCGCTACGCGGCAAGCGCCTTGCGCGACACCGCGCCCGGCACCTGAGCATGGTCTTCCAATTCGGGGAGTTGCTTCCGGAGCTGACTCCCACGGAGAACGTGGCACTTGCAGGGCTGCTCGCCGGTGAGTCCCGGCAGGCTGCCCATGAGCGGGCGGCGGAGCTTCTGCACGAGATGGGCGTCACCGGCACCACGGCCACGACGGGCGAGCTGTCGGGTGGGGAGCGCCAGCGCACGGCGCTGGCCCGCGCGTTGATGAACAAACCGTCACTGATCCTGGCCGACGAGCCCACCGGCTCACTGGACGACACCAACCGCAGCCTCGTGGCCGACCGGTTGTTCTCGCTGCCGCAACGCCGGGGCTGTGCCCTCCTGGTGGTCACCCACGACGGCGGCCTGGCCGCACGCGCCGACCGTCAATTCAGCCTCATTGACGGGGCTCTGCGCATCGCGGAGGTCACCACATGACCGGGGCACGGCGCGGCAGTGCTCTCGCCACGGCCTGGCAGATGCTGCGGATCGGACGAGCAGCTCGGCGCGGCCGGTCCGGGGGCGCGAACCGTTTCGCGGCGCTGGTGTTCGCGACAGCCTCCTTGTGTGTGGCCCTCACGGCGATAGTGGCGGTCTTCGCGGGCTACGCGGGCACTGAACAGCGCTCCGCGGCCCGCAGTCCTCAACGCGTGTCCGGGAGCCACGCCACGGCGCTGGGCCGCTACCTGCTCGCGAACGACACCTTGAGCGACGCCCGTTCCTACACCGTTGCCTACATCGAACCGACCAGCCCCGACATCGCTCCGCCGCCTGGCCTGAGCAGGTGGCCCGCACCCGGTGCGGCGGTGCTCTCCCCAGCCCTGCTCAAGGCGGGTGCTGACGAAGGCATCGCCGAGCGGTACGGGAAGCTCGCAGGCACGATCAGCCCACAGGGACTTGCGTCTCCCGGTGAACGCTACGCGTACGTCCGGCCGGCGCACACCATGCGCGGTATCACCGAGGCCCGCCCCATTCACGGCTTCGGTGCCGAGCCGGAGTGGGGTAACGGAGACTTCACTCATCAGCGGCCCCTCTGGAACCTGCTGCTCGTCATCGTCGGCTTCGTGCTGGTGCCGGCGGCCGCCTGCCTGGTACTCGCCGCCCGCATGGGGGCTGACGAGCGGGACCGTCGCACCGCCCTGGTCACCGCCCTGGGGGCCCTGCCGGTCCATCGCCGCCTCATCGTGCTGGGCGAAGCGGTCCTGCCTGTGACGCTGGGTGCGGTGCTCGGGGCGTTGCCGGCCGCCGGGGGTTGCCTGTTCGACGTACCGATTCCCCTTGCGCATTTCACCCTCCACGCCCCGGACCTGCGGGAACGTGCCCCGTGGCTTGTCGCCGCCGCCATTCTGGCGGGGCTCTTGGCGCTCGCCGCGGTGTCGGTCCTGCATCGTCACCGTCGATCAGCTGCGGCCACCCGGCCTCGGGTATCGCGCGGAGCGCTGTCCAGGCTCGCCTGCTGGGCCTGCCCGGTGTTGCTGTTGATCGCCTCCTACGGGCCCGGACTCGCACCGTCCCCCGCACTGCGAGTGCTGCTGCAGGTTGGCGGCACGCTTGGTGGCTTCGCCACGTTGCCGGCGCTCATCGCAGCGGCCTGCACCGCCGCCGGCGCGGCGCTGGCCGAAGCATCCCGACGCTGGGGCGGGCCCGCCGCACTGATCGCCGGACGGTGGATGACCGCGTCCGCGGCTACCACCGCGCGGCTGGTGTGCGCGGTGGTGATCGCCATCGGACTCACCGGCGAGGCGCAACTGTGGATGTCACGCATGGCCGAGCCGGTACGACAGGCCACCGCCGCACACGATCTCGTAGGGGACAGCCTCCTGACGGTGAAAAGCCCAAGGGAGATCACGCCCCAGTTCGGGACGGCGTTGCCGCCCCACGCATTCCTGCTCTCCGTGCGCGAGGGACAGGACGGCGTGCACCTCTCCGGCACATGCACCGACCTCAGGGCCGTACGCCTCCCGTGCCGATCAGCAGCGACCACATCGACACACCGAGCAGATCAACGCCTGCAGTACGCCCTCGGCCACGATGCACGCATCGTCATCGAAGTCACCACACCTTCGGAGCGCACCGGCAAGGCCGCGCTCGTCCTCACCCGTGACGGGACCGCACTTGACGTCTCTACGATCAAGCGCACGGCCGGTCACACACTCGCACCCGGAACCCGTGTCAGTTCCCTGGGCGCCGGATGGATCAGTGGAGGGAAGGTCCTCAGCGACCAGTCCGGCTGGCTGCTGTTCTTCGGCCTGCTGGGCAGCGCCGTCCTCGCCGTCGGCTTCGCACTCAACGCTCAGGCCGAGTTCCTGCGCCGAGGCCACGCTGCCGCGCCTTTGACAGTGCTCTGCGGCCGTCGCACGCTTTTCTACGGGCTCAGCGGGTGGGGCCTGCTCGCCCCCCTCGTCGTTTCCGGAGCCATCGGAGTTCTCGTCCATACCTGGCTGGCCAGGCCCTTGGTCGCAGATGGATACGCGAGCATCTCCCCGGCACTGGTGCTCGCCGCTCTCGCAGGGAGCACCGTGCTGGGCCTTGTGCTGTGGATCTGCGGAGGAGCCAGCGCTGCCCGAATCTCCCGCCGCTGGCGCCCCACTGCCGACTGACTGCTCACGGAATTCTGCTGACAGGCGCCGACTGCCGGGACGGTCCCCTCATGCGGTGAGGCGCGCGCGGATCACGAGTCGGTCCGCTGCCGCTCAGCGCACCGCGCGAGGTCGGTGCCCCCGGGAAGCGTGGTTCCCGGGGGCATCGGTGGGGCGCGCCCGGCGGGGGGTCGGTTCAGGCCGGCATGGTGATGGACGTGACCACCAGGCCCTCCTCGACCAGCCAGCGGCCGGTGAATTCGGTGAGTTCGGTGCCGTTGACGAGTGGGCCGGGCACGAGCAGGCGGGCGGTGAACGTGGCGTCGGTGGGGTCGAGGGTGAGCAGTGCGTCCTCGAAGCCGAGCCAGCGGTGGGCGAGCGGGTACCACGCCTTGTAAACGCTCTCCTTCGCGCTGAAGATCAGGCGGTCCCAGGCGATCTCCGGTTCCAGGTCGGCCAGATGGCGGAGCTGGGCGCGTTCCTCGGGGAGGGTGACGAGGTCCATGACGCCGGGGTCGGAGACCGGGAGGTTGGGCTCGGCGTCCAGGCCGACGGTGAGCACGTCCCGTTGGCGGGCCACCGCAGCGGCGCGGTAACCGGTGCAGTGCGTCATCGCGCCGACGATGCCGGCCGGCCACTCCGGCGCCCGGTCGCGGCCGGGGAGCAGCGGCGCCGGGGCGATGCCCAGCCGGGACAGCGCGGCCCGGGCACAGCCCCGTACCGTGCCGAACTCCCGCTGGCGCTTGGGCACGGCGCCGGCCACGAGCGCCCATTCCTCGGGGAACATCTCGGACAGCGGGGCGTCCTCGAAGGCCTCGGCGGTCACGATCGGCGCCGGCAGCAGCTTGTCGATCATGTCCGGACCCCCGTGGTGCCGGAGCCGACGGTGGCCGGGACCGGCAGGATCTGCACCGGACGGCCCGGTGTGCCGGAGCGGCGCCGCCACTCCCGGGGATAGCCCAGCGAGACCTCCTGGTGCGGAACGCCGTCGCAGATCAGCAGGCGGGGGATGTGCAGATGGCCGTAGACGACGGTGGCGGCGCGGAACCGGCGCGGCCAGTCGGCGGTCGCCTCCGTACCGCACCACAGCGCGAAGTCCGGGTACCACAGCGGGTCGGTGGGTTCCCGGACCACCGGCCAGTGGTTGACCAGGATGGTCGGCAGGTGGTCCGGCAGGGCCGCGAGCCGGGCCTCGGTGGCCGCCACCCGCGCCCGGCACCAGTCCTCGCGGGTCGGATACGGGTCCGGGTGCAGATGGAACTCGTCCGTGCAGACCACCCCGGCGCGTTCGGCCCGGGCGAGCGCCTCCTCCTTGGACGTCACGCCCGGCTGCCGGAAGGTGTAGTCGTAGAGCAGGAACAGCGGGGCGAGGACGACCGGGCCGCCGGCCCCCTCCCAGACCGGGTACGGGTCCTCGGGCGTCAGGACGCCCAACTCCCGGCAGATCTCCACCAGATGCTCGTACCGCGCCACCCCGCGCAGCTGCACCGGATCGTCGGCGGGGGTCCACAGCTCGTGGTTGCCCGGCACCCACACCACCTTGGCGAAGCGTTCGCTGAGCAGGCCGAGTGCCCAGCGGATGTCGGCGACGTACTCGCCCACGTCGCCGGCGACCAGCAGCCAGTCGTCGGCGGACTCCGGTCTTAATTGCTCGACGATCTCGCGGTTCTCGGCATAGCGGACGTGCAGATCGCTGACCGCGACCAGCGTGCCGGGGCCGCCGGCAGGTGCGGTGGGCGGGGACGGGGCGGGGACCGGGGGCGGTGTGTCGGTGCCCGCGGCGGGGGTGCGGATCTCGTAGGTCACCCTCGCAGTAAAGACGGTGCGCACAGCAGAGTGAAGGGCGGGCCGGGGGACGGGCGGTGCGTCACCGGTCCGGGCGTGCCGGGGGCGGCGCGGCGGCGGTCCGGCCGGCGGACCCGGGGGAGGGCGCGCCGCCGCGGCGGATACGGGTGGCCAGCCACAGGTCGAAGCGGTCGTCCGGGTCGTCCAGTCGACGCCCCGTCAGATCCATGGCCTTGTCGAGGCGGTTGCGCACGGTGTGCCGGTGTACGCCGAGCCGGCGGCTGGTGGCGTCCCAGGCGCCACCGGTCTCCAGCCAGGCCGCCAGGGTGGCGATCAGCTCCTCGCCGTGGTCCGCGAGGTCGAGCGGCCCGAGCACGGTGTCGGCGTAGCCCTGCAGCGTGCGGCGGTCGCCGAGGTCGAGCAGCAGCCGGCTGGCCTGGCTCTGCCGGGCCTCGGCCGGCTCGCCCGACGCCCGGCTGACGGCCAGCAGACCGGCCGCCTGCCGCAGCGACACCCGCACCGCTTCCGGGGCGGTGACCGGCCCGATACCGGCCGGCCGGTGCGGGGCGAAGCGGGCGAGTACATCCCGGATGTCCAGGTCCTCGCCGACCACCGCCTCGACCATCCGGCCGGCCGGCCCGCCCGGGGTGCCGCCCGGTGCGCCGGCCGGTGCATTGGCCGTGCTACCCCCCGGGGTGCCGCCCGGAGCGCCGCTCACCACCCGGACCAGCCCGCCCGGCATCGCCAGCGCGAGATCGGCGGCCATCTCCTGGGCGGCGGACTCGGCGGCCCCGTCCGCGGTCCCGGGCGCCACCGCGCCGGACCCGGCTCCCGCCGCCCGCCGGCGCGCGTCCTCCCCGCCCACCGCCTCCACCACCACGCCGCGCACCCGCTCGGTCGTCAGCCCCACCGAGTGCAGCATGTCGCGGGCCCGGCCGGGTGCCGGATGCTCCTCGGCCAGCAGCTCCGAGAGCAGCGCCGACCGGCGCCGGCGCTCCGGCTCGTCGCGCAGATGGCGGCGCTCCAGCTCCAGCGAGAGCAGCGAGACCAGACCGGGGACCACCGACCGGGCGGCGTCGTCCGGCCGGCCGGTGAGCAGCAGCAGTCCGCGCAGCCGCCGCGCGCCCAGCGGCTGCACCTCCAGCTGCTGCCCGCCGGCCGTACTGGACGCGCTGCCGCGCAATCCGCGCGCGGCGACCCGGTCGAGCAGATCGCGGGCCCGGTCCAGCGGGGTGCGTGGCTCCCGCTCGCCCGCCGCCAGCAGTCGCCCGAGCGGATCGAGCACCGCGGCGCCCACCCCGGTGGCGGCCGTCCACTCCTCCAGCATCGGCCGCAGCCCGTCGCCGGCCGCCGCCGCGGTCAGCCGCCGCTGGGTGGCGAACGCCCGGTGCAGCGCCTCGCGCTGCTCGGTGGCCCGGGCGTCGAAGACCGCCTTGGTGACCGCGATGAACGGCACCTCGTCCGGCACCGTCAGCAGCGGCAGCCCGGCCTCCTCGGCCGCGGTGACCAGCGGCTCCGGCGCCTCCTGGTACGGCAGGCCCTGCCCCAGCCCGAGCGCCAGGCAGGCCGCCCCGCCCTCGGCGACATCGCGGACGTACGCCCGGCAGGCGGCCGGCTCCATGGGCAGCAGCAGGCCGATGGTCATCAGCAGTTCGCCGCCCTGCAGCCACTTGCCGGGCGCCGGCAGGTCCGAGACGGTCGCGGCCTCGATCGTGCGGGCCAGCAGGTGCGGCGGCACGTCGTAGGTGACCGAGAGATGGAGATCGGGCCGGGCGAGCAGGTCCGAGAGATGCAACGGCATAGACGTAGTGTCCATCACATACCTCTTGGATGGACGATCGGGCGATCGGGCGACCGGGGGATCGGGCGACCGGAAGCTCGGACGATCGGGCGACCGGCGGGATCGAGGGATCGGGCGATCGGGTCCCGATGGCGGGGCACCCCGAGCCGGCTCACGGCCCCAGGATCACCACCGACTCCGG
This sequence comes from Streptomyces sp. NPDC059649, assembly GCF_042734445.1. Taxonomy (NCBI): domain Bacteria; kingdom Bacillati; phylum Actinomycetota; class Actinomycetes; order Kitasatosporales; family Streptomycetaceae; genus Streptomyces; species Streptomyces sp. NPDC059649. Next base: position 103,110 of record NZ_JBHWDV010000005.1, on the reverse strand, counting down.
TGGCAGACGGAGGATGCCGTCCGCCCCCGGCAGCCGGGCCGCCGGCCAGCCCGCCAGGGCCTCGAACGCCGGTCGCCGGCCGCCGTCCCCCTCCGGGAGCGGCACCGCGGCCGTCGCCTCCGGTGACAGATTGACCGCCACCCGCAGCGGACCGCGGCACAGCAGCAGCCAGCGCGCCTCCTCGTCGAAGCGGACCGAGGTGTGCCGGGGGTCCGGATCGGTCAGCGCGGGCAGTTCACGGCGCAGCGTCAGCAGGGTGCGGTACCAGGCCAGCAGCCCGGCGTGCGGGGCCACGGCCGGCTCGGACCAGTCCAGGACGCAGCGGTCGCGGGTGGCCGGATCCTGCGGGTCGGGCCACTCGGCGCTGTCGCCCGCCCAGGCGTGTTCGGCGAACTCCCGCCGCCGGCCGGCCCGTACCGCCTCCGCCAGCTCGGGATCGGTGTGGTCGGTGAAGTACTGCCAGGGCGTGCGCGCCCCCCACTCCTCGCCCATGAACAGCATCGGCGTGAACGGCGCACACAGCACCAGCGCACCGGCGCAGGCCAGCAGGCCCGGGGAGAGGCCGGCGGCGAGCCGGTCGCCGAGCGCCCGGTTGCCGATCTGGTCGTGCGTCTGGGCGTACGCCAGCAGCCGGTACGCCGGGGTCACCCGCAGGTCCAACGGGGCGCCGTGCGGCCGGCCGCGGAAGCTGGAGTACGTACCGTCGTGGAAGAAGCCGCTGGTCAGGGTCTTGGCGAGGGCGGCGAGCGGGGCCCGCGCGAAGTCCGTGTAGTAGCCCTGGGACTCACCGGTGAGCGCGGTGTGCAGGGCGTGGTGGAAGTCGTCGTTCCACTGGGCGTGCAGCCCCTGGCCGCCGCTGCTGCGCGGTGCGGTGGTGCGCGGGTCGTTGAGGTCGGACTCGGCGATCAGGAACAGCGGGCGGTGCAGCCGGCCGGCCAGCGCGTCCACGGCGGCGGACAACTGCGCCAGGAAGTGCGGGGTCCGGTCGTCGTGCAGTGCGTGCACGGCGTCCAGCCGCAGCCCGTCGAGCCGGTAGTCGCGCAGCCAGGACAGCGCACTCCCCAGGAAGTAGGCGCGCACCTCGTCGGAACCGGGTGCGTCGAGGTTGACCGCCGCGCCCCACGGCGTGCGGTGGGTCTCGGTGAAGTACGGGCCGAATTCCGGGAGATGGTTGCCGGACGGGCCGAGGTGGTTGTGCACCACGTCCAGGACCACACCCAGGCCGTGGCCGTGCGCCGCGTCCACGAACCGCTTCAGCCCCTCCGGCCCGCCGTACGGCTCGTGCACCGCCCAGGGCGCGATCCCGTCGTAACCCCATCCGTGGACGCCCGGGAAGGGGCAGACCGGCATCAGTTCGACGTGGGTGATGCCCAGGTCGGCCAGGTGCCGCAGGCGCGCGGCGGCGGCGTCGAACGTGCCCTCCGGGGTGTACGTCCCGATGTGCAGCTCGTACAGGACCGCGCCGGGCAGCGGGCGGCCGGACCACGGATGGCGCCAGCCGAACCGGTCGTGCTCGACGACCGCGGCCGGGCCGTCGGGCCCCTCCGGCAGCCGGGCGGCACGGGGGTCGGGCAGCGGCGGCCCGTCGTCGAGCCGGAAGGCGTAGCGGTCGCCGTCGCGGGCCGGCGCCTCGGTGCGCCACCAGCCGGCGCGGGCGTCGTCCGGCTCCATCGGAATCTCCGGTTCCGTCGCCCGGTCGCCCGCCCACCGGAGAGCCACCCGCCCGGCACGCGGCGCCCACACCTCGAACAGCACGGCCGTCCTCCTTCGTTCGCACCCGGTCCGGACGACCCAAGCATGCCCGCGCGCCGCCGGACAGCCCGACGTGGCGGCACGGGCCCACATCGCGCCACCGCGCTGGTCCGTTCCGGCGAGGTGACGGGCCGTCCGGTGCCGCCCGAGCCGCCCGCTGCCGCGCACCGGCCTCGCCTGGACAGCGGCTCGTGGGAGTCCGACAATCACGGCATGACATCGCTGGAGTTCCCCGCGCGTCCGGCGCGGCCGTCGGACGCCGACCGGGAACGCGCCCTTGACCTGCTGCGGGACGGCGCGGCACAGGGGCGGCTGTCCCAGGACACCTTCCTGCGGCGGCTGGAACTCGTCCTCACCGCCCAGGAGAACGCCGAACTCGACCTGCTGACCGCCGACTTGGCCGGCCGCGGCAAGGTCCAGGGCGGCCTGCTGCGGATGGTCGGCCGGGTCTCGGCGTTCCACCTCCGGGTGCGCCGGGCCTGGCGGATGGAGCGGCTGCCCAAGCTGCTGCTGCCCGAACCGAGCCCGTTCCCGCTGGTCATAGGGCGGGCACCGGGCGTCGGCCTGCGACTCAACCACGAGACGGTCTCCCGCGCGCACGCCGAGCTGCGCAGCGCCGGCAAGGGCTGGGTGCTGCGCGACCTCGGCTCCACCAACGGCACCTGCGTCAACGGCCGCCGGGTGGTCGGCGAGGTCCCGGTCGGCCCCGGCGACCACATCACCTTCGGCCACGTCGACTACGTCCTGACGGAGCGCTGAACCCCCGCCTCCGGAACGTCGGAGCGCACCGGACGGTCCCCCGACGGGCTGGACGTCCACACTCCCTCGCCGCGCGTCAGCCCCGGCAACTCCCGCTGGATCTCCGGCACATGGCGGGCCGCGAGGGCCCCGCTGATCAGCCAGGACCGCCGCCCGCCGGTGGTCTCCGCGAGCTCCGCGCCGAGCGCCGCCAGCCGGGCGGTCACCGCGGCCAGCGCATCCACCGGAACCTCGGCCTCGAAGGCGTGGTACGGCTCGTAGACCCGCGTACCGGCCCGGTCGAGCGCCCGCAGCAGGACGCCCGGGGTGACCGCCCGGAAGTCCCCGGCCGTGCTCAGCGGGCCGATGAACCCGGACCGGGTCAGCACGACCCGGCAGTCCGTCACCGCCCGGCCGCGCGGACCGCTGTGCAGGGTGGCCAGCACGGTCTCCTCGATGGCCTGGTGGAAGCCGAGCGGCAGGGCGCCCAGTTCCGTCTCGTAGGTGAAGACCGGGCCGGAGCCGCGGGCGCCCGGCTCGACCCGCAGTCCGACCGTGGCCCACGGCCCGGTGTGCCCGCGCCGGGCGATCTCCGCCAACGCCTCGCCGACCCCGCAGGGCCGTTCCACGCACACCACCCGGCTCGGCGCGAAGTCCGCCTCGATGCCGTACTCCTGACGCAGCGTCGCCGCCAGTACCTCCTTCTGCACCTCGCCGTGCAGCAGCACCGACGTCGCGCCGTCCGGCGCCGGGCGGACCGCCAGCAGCGGGTCCTGGTCGGCCAGCGTCAGCAGCGCGGCGCGCAGGGCCGCGGCGCGCTCCGGATCACGGGCGTGCACCACGGATTCCAGGGTGGGGGAGGGGAAGTGGGCGGAGCCGTCCGCGGTGTCGCCGGGCGGGCCCAGCCGGTCGCCGGTCCGGACGCCGGGCAGTCCGCGGACCACCGCGATGTTGCCGGCGGTCAGCGGCCCGTCGTCCCCGGGCGGCCGTCCGACGACATCGAGCGCGGTGATCCGCCCGGTGAGCGGTCCGCCGCCGGCGCGGTGCAGCTCGATCCGCTGCCGGGCCCGCAGCTCGCCCGAGAACAACCGGAGGTACGCGGTCCGTTCGCCCCGCGGCGGCTGGTGCACGGCGAAGACCGTGCCGCGCGGCGGACCGCCCGGCGGCACCGGAGCCGGCGGAATCAGCCGGACCATGCCGTCGACCAGCGCCCGGACGCCCTGACCGCCGAGCGCCGAACCGAAGAACAGCGGATGCAGCGACCCGTCGGCCGTCCGGGCGGACAGCGCCGCCCGCACCCGCTCCGCGTCCGGCGGCGTCCCCTCGACGAGCTGGGCCAGCACCGACTCGTCCACCTCCGCCACGGACTCCGCGATCCGCTCGCGGACCTCCGGATCCGTCAGGGCGTACGGCACCGCGCGGGCCTCGGGGGTGCCGAGCCCGGTCACGGACGTCAGGGGCACGACGGCCGGGGTCAGCAGCCGGCGGATGTCCGCCACCAGCTCCTCCCCACGGGCGCCCCGCCGGTCGATCTTGTTGACGAAGAGCAGGGTGGGCATCCGCAGCCGCCGCAGCGTCCGCATCAGCACCCGGGTCCTGGCCTGCACGCCCTCCACCGCGGACAGCAGCAGCACGGCGCCGTCGAGCACGCCGAGGGCCCGCTCGACCTCGGCGATGAAGTCCGAGTGGCCGGGGGTGTCGATCAGATTGACCTGGACGTCGCCGACGGTGAAGGAGGCGACCGCCGAGCGGATCGTGATGCCGCGCTGCCGCTCCAGCTCGCCGGTGTCGGTCCGGGTGTCACCGGCGTCCACACTGCCGAGCCGGTCGATGGCGCCGGTGTCGAACAGCAGCCGCTCGGTGAGGCTGGTCTTACCCGCGTCGACGTGGGCGAGAATCCCGATGTTCAGGGTGTGCGAAAGGTGCATGGAAGGGGGTGTCCTCGAAGACGGTCGTCCGGATGGGGCGATGAGTCGATCCGAGGAATCCGCGCATTCCGTTGCTCCTGTTCAGTCATGCCTGCGTACCGGGCCATGGTGACAGCCGTGTGCCGGACCGCAACCGAATTAAGCGGGCGGCCCGGCGCACGGGTGCCGGCGCTCAGTGCTGGTGCAGCCCCCGCCCGGCCAGCGTCAGGAACGTCTCGCCGACCGCCTCCGACAGCGTCGGATGCGCGTGCACGAGCTGCGCCACATCGGACGGTTCGGCGTCCCAGGCCACGATCAGCTGGCCCTCCGCGATCATCTCCGAGACGTGCGGACCCACGAGGTGCACGCCCAGCACCGCCCCGGTGGCCGCACCCGCCGCCCCCTCGGCCGCCGCGATCACCTTCACCATGCCGCCCTTGCCGTGCACCATGCCCTTCGCGGTGGCGGTCAGCGGCAGGGTGTTGACCTGGACCGCCAGCCCCCGGGCGCGCGCCTCCTCCTCCGTCAGGCCGACCGAGGCGGTCTGCGGCGAGGAGTACGTCACCCGCGGCACCGTCGCGTAGTCCACCGGCCGGGACGGCACCCCCGCCAGCGTCTCGGCCACCAACAGCCCCTCGGCGAACGAGGCATGGGCCAGCCCCAAGGACGGCGGCGGCAGCAGGTCCCCCACCACATGGATGCCCGGGACCGCGGTCTCCAGCCGCGACCAGTCCGCCGGCACCACGAACCCCCGCTCATCGGTGGCCAGTCCGGCCGCCTCCAGCCCCAGCCCGTCCGTCACCGGGGCCCGCCCCACCGCCACCAGCAGCCGCTCCGCCTCGACCACCGCCTCCTCCCCCTTGGCGGACCGCACGGTCGCCCGGACACCCGCCGCGGACAACTCCGTACCGACGACCACCGCACCCGTCCGTACCGCGATACCGCGCTTCTTCAGCCCCCGCGCCAGATGGCGGCCCACATCGGCGTCATCCAACGGCAGCAGCCGCTCGGCCGCCTCGACGAGCGTGACCTCGGCCCCCATGGACCGGTGGAACGAGGCGTACTCGACACCGATCGCGCCCCCGCCCAGTACCAGCACCGACCCCGGAAGGTCCTCGGCGAACAGCGCGTCATCACTGGTCACGACGGTCCGCCCGTCCGCCACCAGCCCCGGCAGCAGCCGCGGCCGGGACCCGGTGGCCAGTACGATGCCGCGCCCGGCCGTGAACTCCCCGACGCCCTCCACCCGCACGGTCCGCGGCCCGGTCAGCCGGGCGCTGCCCCGCAGCACCCGCACCCCCGCGGATCGCAGATGCCCCTCCACGCCCTGGTGGTTACGCGACACGATGCCGTCCCTGGTGGCCACCAGCGCCGGCCAGTCCAGCGCGTCGACACTGGCCTTGACGCCCCATCGCTCGCGGGCCTCCGCGATCCCGTCCACCAGCTCCGCGGCGTGCAGCATCGCCTTGCTGGGGATGCAGCCGCGGTGCAGACAGGTGCCGCCGATCAGCTCTCGCTCGGCCAGCACCACCCGCAGCCCCAGAGAAGCGGCCCGCAGCGCCGTGCTGTACCCGCCGGTGCCCCCGCCGATCACGATGACGTCGGTGAAATGCTCCCTCTCACTCATGCAGCCACCCTCCGCCCACCTGCACTCATGAGTCCAAGGCAATGTTTTTATGGACCTGATGAACACCCGTCATACCCGGACCCCTGAGGTGCGGCCCACCTGCTTCTCCTGAACCGCGAGGCTCCGCCATGACCCTGCGCCAGATGGAATACCTCGTAGCCGTGGTGGAGGAAGAGTCCTTCACCCGCGCCGCCGAGGCCCTGCACGTCACCCAGTCCGCCCTCTCGCACCAGATCAAGGCCCTGGAACGGGAGGTCGGCGGCCCGCTGCTGGAGCGGATGCCGCGCGGCGTACGGCTGACCGCGATGGGCCGCGCCTACTTCCCGCACGCCGAACTCGCCGTGCGCAGTGCCCGGCAGGCCCGGCGCGCCGCACTCGCCGCCGGCGGCGCCCGGACCGGAGAACTCCACATCGCCACGGTGCACGCGCACGCCCTCGGAGTGCTGCCGGAGGTCTGCGCCCGCTGGGCCGGGTCCCGCCCCGGCGTACGCCTGGTGCTGCACGAATACGCCACCACCGAGGAACTGGAGGAGCAGATGGCGCGCGGGGTGGCCGACATGGCGCTGGGGCCCCGCCCCAAGGACTGGCCGGGCCCGGTCACCGTCGTCGGGCGCGAGCGCATGGTGCTCGTGGTCCCGCACGGCGATCCGCTCGCCGCCCGGCCCTCGGTGCGACTGGCGGACCTGGCGGACCGACCCTGGGTGCGCTGCAGCCTGGAGCCGGTGGTCGACGGCCGGCGCTGGCTGGACCTGGAGTGCGAACGGGTCGGCTTCACCCCGCGCACCGCGGTCCGCACCCAGCACACCTCGACCGCCGTCCGGATGGCCTCGGCGGGCGTCGGAGTGCTGCTCACCGCCGCCCATGAACTGACCGGCCTGGACTGCGCCTCGGTGCCCACCGACCCCCCGTGGCGCCGCGACATCACGGTCTTCTCGCGTGTCCAACTGACCGGCGCCGCCGCGGAGTTCACCGAACTCCTGCGCACGACCGGCCCCGCGGCCACCGACCCGGCGGACACTCCTTAGGGACCGCTCACTCCCGTACGAACAACCCCACCGGCGACCGGGACAGCAGCTCGCTCAGCCCCACCACCTCGCCGCCCGGCAACGCCCGCCCGGTCCGTCCGGTCAGCGCATCGCGCCAGGGGCCGCCGGGCGGCATCCGCAGCCCGGTGTCCCACCAGCCGCCGGTCTCCACCAGGCGGAGCGACAGCCGGGTCACCACCGTCAGCACCCGCCCACCACGGCAGAAGGCGACACAGTGCTCGGCCGCCGGCCCCTCCGCGTACACCGGGGTGTACGAGCCGGCCGCGCCGAACCACTCCGGATGCGCCCGCCGCAGCCGCAGCGCCGCGACGGTCAGCCGCAGCTTCTCACCGGCGAGATCGAGCGGCCCACCGCCGCCGCCCGGCCCGCCGTCCGCCCACGCGCCCACTCCGCCGTCCGCCCCGCCGTCCAGCTCGGCGAGCAGCTCGGGCCGGAAGGTGGCCGGCCGCCGGTTGTCGGGGTCGACCAGTGCGGAGTAGGTGAGTTCGGTCCCTTGGTAGAGGTCCGGGACGCCCGGCATCGTCAGATGCAGCAGCGCCGCGCCCAGGATGTTGGCGCGGATGTACGGCGCGAGCTGCGCCGCCAGCGCGGCCAGCGGTGCGGCCGTGGCGCCGCACGGCCCGGTCCGTACGAACTCCGTCACCGCCTCCTCGTACTGCGCGTTCGGCTCCGTCCACGAGGTGCGCAGCCCGGCCTCCCGCACCGCCTTGAGGACCGCGGGCGCCACCCTCCCCCAACTGTCACCGGGGGGTGCCCCCATGGCCGCGGCCCCGTCGGCGGGCGTGCCCAGCCCGAACGCGGTCTGCCAGGCCAGCCAGGAGACCATCGGATCGGCCGGCCCGGCACCGGGCAGCAACGCCGCCCCGGCGCCGCACACCGCGTCCTCGCCGATCCCGGCCAGCACGTCCCGCCACCGGTCCGGGCACTCCGACAGCACCGCGATCCGCGCCCGGACGTCGGCGCTGCGCTTGGTGTCGTGCGTGGAGAGCACCGTGCCGGTCGCCGGCCAGTCCCGCTGGATGCGGGCGCAGTACGCATGGAACGCCTCCGGGCCGAGCGCCGGCTCCCCGGGATCGCCGCCCACCTCACAGGCCGACAGCAGCACCGGATAGCGGTAGAAGGCGGTGTCCTCCACGGACTTGGCGTGCAGCGCGGACGCGGTCTGCGCGAACCGGGCGGCGAAGTCGGCCCGGTCGCGACGGTCGGCCCGGTCGGGATCGTCGGGGTCGGGGTCGTCGGCCCGGTCGGGACCGTCGGCAGGGCCCGCGGCCTCCGCGAGCGCGGCGTCACCGTCCGCGCAGATCCCCAGCGCCAGATCGTGCACCAGATCCACCGCCCGGGCCTCCTCCGGCACCCGGAAAGCGGTGCGCGCCCCGACCGCGGCCCGGCCCAGCATCGCCGCGTCCTGCACCGCCCGCGTGGCATCAGCGGCGTACGGCCGGTAGACCGGCAGCCGGACCAGCAGTTCCTGGATCGCGTGCCGCAGCGCCCACGACGCATGGTCGCCCGGCCGCGGATCGCGCGCACTGATCCGCGCCGCGGTGCGCACCAGCCGCTCCACCTCGGCGGCCAGATCATGGCTGACCACCTCGTAGGCGGCCCGGCGCACCGTCTCCTCCCAGTCGCCGCCCTCGTCGGCCAGCGGCGTGACGAAGTCCCGGTAATGGGAGAAGAGCCGGCCGGCGCCCTGCGGGCAGACGAACAGGCCGTCGATATGGCGCAGCGCGTCATAGCCGGTGGTGCCCGCGCAGGCCCAGCTGCCGGGCAGCCGCTCCTCGCCGGTGAGGATCTTCTCGACGACCGTCCAGCGCCCGCCGGTGGCCTCGGCCAGCCGCGCCAGATAGCCGGTGGGATCGGCCAGCCCGTCCGGGTGGTCGATGCGCAGCCCGTCGATGACGCCCTCGCGGATCAGCCGCAGCACCGTCGCGTGCGTGGCCTCGAAGACCGCCGGCTCCTCGACGCGCACCCCGATGAGGTCCGAAATGGTGAAGAAGCGGCGGTAGTTCAGCTCGGTACGGGCCAGCCGCCACCAGGCGAGGCGGTACCACTGCGCCTCCAACAGGCGCGGCAGCGGCAGTTCCTCGGTACCGGGGCGCAGCGGGAAGGCCTTGTCGTGGTAGCGGAGCACCCCGTCCTCCGGTTCGACGCGGAGGTGCCGTGTCTCCTCGCCGATCCGCCCGCCCAGCACCGGCAGCAGCAGCCGGCTGCCGTGCCCGCCGTCCCAGTCGACGTCGAACCAGCGGGCGTACGGGGAGGCCGGGCCGTCCCGCAGCACCTCCCACAGCGGCGTGTTCAGGAACGTCGGCCCCGGCACCGCCATGTGGTTCGGCACGATGTCGACGACCAGCCCGAGGCCGTGCGCCCGGGCCGTCGCCGCCAGCGCCCGCAGGCCCGGTTCACCGCCCAGTTCGGCCCGTACCTCCGCGTGGTCGACGACGTCGTAGCCGTGCGTGGACCCCGGCACCGCCTCCAGCACCGGGGACAGGTGCAGATGGGAGACGCCCAGCGCGGCCAGATGGGGGACCACCCGCTCGGCGGCGGAGAACGGGAAGTCCGGCTGGAGCTGCAGCCGGTAGGTGGCGGTCGGCGACGGAGATGAGGGCTGCGTCATGGGAACACCCGTACCCCGCCGGGCGCCCGTTCTGTCATCGCTGCGCGGCATTCGCGTCGTCGCTTTCTCCCCTGTGGTGGGCGGCCAGGCGCTCTCCCCGGCCGCCTCCGGCGCCACCGGGACCCGGCCCCGGCGGCCGCGGCCGCTACGCGGGCCGCTGCAGCACCAGCAGGCTCCGGTCGGTGAGCGTCAGCCGGTCGCCCGCCTTGACCTTCGCGCCGCCGCCGTCCGCCACCGTCCGCGGCCGGTCGGTGTCCACCACGACCTGCCACTGCCGGCCGAGGTGCTCAGGAACGGTGAACTCCTTCTCCTGGTCGTGGGCGTTGAACATCAGCAGGAACGAGTCGTCGGTGACCGGCTCACCGCGGGGCCCCGGCTCCGAGATCGAGCTGCCGTTGAGGAAGACGGTCAGCGACTTGGCGTGCGCCGACTGCCAGTCCCGCGGCCCCATCTCCCGGCCGCCCGCGGTGAACCAGGCGATGTCCGACAGCTCGTCGTGGGTGCCCTCGATCGGGTGACCCTGGAAGAACCGCCGGCGCCGGAAGACCGGATGGTCGCGGCGCAGCCACACCATCTGCCGGACGAACTCCAGCAGCTCCAGCTGGTCCTCGTCGCTCCACTCCGCCGCCGTCGCCTCCGCCTCGTCCGGCCCCTCCTCGTTCTCCCCGCTCTCCCCGTCCTCCCCGTTCTCCTCCTCCGCATCGTCCGCCTCGTCCGTCCCGTAGGTGTCCTCCTCCGGGCCCGCGGACTCCGGCCAGTGCACCCACGACAGCTCGTTGTCCTGGCAGTACGCGTTGTTGTTGCCGCCCTGGCTGCGACCGAACTCGTCGCCGTGGCTGAGCATCGGGACGCCCTGCGACAACATCAGCGTGGCGATGAAGTTCCGCATCTGCCGGGCCCGCAGCCGCCGCACCCCGGGGTCGTCGGTCGGCCCCTCGGCACCGCAGTTCCAGGACCGGTTGTAGCGCTCCCCGTCGCGGTTGTCCTCGCCGTTGGCCTGGTTGTGCTTGTCGTTGTACGAGACCAGATCGCGCAGGGTGAAGCCGTCGTGGCAGGTCACGAAGTTGACCGAGGCCAGCGGGCGGCGGCCGTCCTCCTGATAGAGGTCCGACGAGCCCGTCAGCCGGGACCCGAACTCCGCGAGGGTGCGCGGCTCGCCCCGCCACAGGTCCCGCACGGTGTCGCGGTACTTCCCGTTCCACTCGGTCCACAGCGGCGGGAAGTTCCCCACCTGATAGCCGCCCTCGCCGACGTCCCACGGCTCGGCGATCAGCTTCACCTGGCTGACGACCGGATCCTGGTGCACCAGGTCGAAGAACGACGACAGCCGGTCCACCTCGTGGAACTGGCGGGCCAGCGTCGCCGCCAGATCGAAACGGAAGCCGTCCACCCGCATCTCCTGCACCCAGTAGCGCAGCGAGTCCATCACCAGCTGGAGCACATGCGGACTGCGCATCAGCAGGGAATTCCCGGTGCCGGTGGTGTCCATGTAGTACTGCCGGTCGTCACAGAGCCGGTAGTACGACGCATTGTCCAGCCCCCGGAACGACAGCGTCGGCCCCAGATGGCTGCCCTCGGCCGTGTGGTTGTAGACCACGTCGAGGATCACCTCGATACCGGCCTGGTGCAGCGCCCGCACCGCCGTCTTGAACTCCAGCACCTGCTGCCCCCGGTCGCCCCAGGAGGCGTAGGCGTTGTGCGGGGCGAAGAAGCCGATGGTGTTGTAACCCCAGTAGTTCGTCAGCCCGGCGTCCACCAGCCGGTGGTCCTGCACGAACTGGTGCACCGGCATCAGCTCCAGGGCGGTCACCCCGAGCTTCGTCAGGTGCTCGATGATCGCCGGATGCGCCAGCGCGGCATAGCTGCCGCGCAGCTCCTCGGGGAGCTCCGGATGACACATCGTCAGGCCCTTCACATGGGCCTCGTAGAGCACGGTCTCGTGGTAGGCGGTCCGCGGCGGACGGTCGTCGCCCCAGTCGAAGTACGGGTTGACCACCACGGAGGCCATGGTGTGCGGCGCCGAGTCCAGGTCGTTGCGGACCTCGGGCCGCCCGAAGTGGTAGCCGTAGACCGCCTCGTCCCAGTCGATCACCCCGCTCATGGCCCGGGCGTACGGGTCGAGCAGCAGTTTCGCGGAGTTGCAGCGGAGCCCCCGCTGCGGTTCGTAGGGACCGTGCGCCCGGAATCCGTAGCGCTGTCCCGGCATCACCCCCGGAAGATAGGCGTGCCGCACAAAGGCGTCACTCTCGCGCAGCTCGACGGCGGTCTCCGAGCCGTCGTCGTGCAGCAGACACAGTTCGATGCGGTTCGCGGCTTCGGAGAACACCGCGAAGTTGGTGCCCGCCCCGTCATAGGTGGCACCCAGCGGATACATCTGTCCCGGCCAGACCTGCATGCGTAGACTCTTCCACTTTCTCGTCGGGCGCTGCGGCGACTCCACGACACACGTCCGCGGACCGAGGGGAATTCCTTCCCCAACTTGTCGCAACTTGTCCCTCACAGAGGGATTTTCGCGAGATTCCCGCTGAATGGTGGCAACCCGTCGGGATGTCGGATCGTCCTAATGGTCGTCCTACTGGAGGACCGACGGGGGACCGCTACCGCATGTCACGGACGTGACAACAGGGGGGAACCGTGCACCGACTGTTGCACCGCCACCTCGGGAAGGCCGTCGCGGGCGCCGCCCTGGCGCTGACCGGCACCGCCGTCATGACCGCCGTCACCCTGCCCGCCGGCGCCGACGCCACCGGCCCCACGGACACCCGGCCCGCCGCGGCCGGCGCCTTCGCCCCCGGACGGGATCCGGGCGCGCCGCCGCCGGGCGTCGTCGAGCCGGCCGGCACCCAGGGCGAACGCGGCCACGGCCGCGACCCGCTCACCGATGCCGAGCTCCGGCGCGCCCAGGACCTGGCGCGGCCGCGCGCCCTGCGCACCGCCGCCAGGAACGTCACCGGCCGCCGGGGGCCCGAACCGCTCCTCACCGATCTGGCCGAAGCCCGTCCCTCGGAAGCCGGCCTGGCCGACCCGCCGCGCCGCGCCCTGGTCTCGTTCTACGACTACGCGACCGACGGCTACGTCACCACGACGGTCAATCTGACCACCTCCCAGGTCGAGGCCACCGACACCCAGCACGGCGTCCAGCCGCCGCCCAGCCACGCCGAGGCCCTCGAGGCGGCCCGGCTGCTGATCGCCGACCCGCTCGGCGCCGGACTGCGGCAGGACTACCGCCACGCCACCGGCCACGGCCTCACCGGGCCCGACCCGCTCGCGGTCACCGGCTTCGTCTACCGCGGCCGCGCCGAAGGCGACGCCCCGGGCGCCCTGGCCGCCTGCGGACGGCACCGTTGCGTCCGCCTCTTCACCAAGGTCAAAAACGGCCCGTGGATCGACACCCGCCGTCTGGTGATCGACCTCAGCGCCCGCACCGTCGCCCGCCTCGGCTGACCGCCCCCGCCACCCCTCTTCACCCGGAGCCGCCTCCATGCCCGGACGACGCACCGTCGGCGCCCGCCTCCGCCGCCGCACCGCCGCCCTCGCCGCCGCCCCCGTACTGCTCGCCGCGACCGCCCTGCTGACCGCCCCGGCCGTCCAGGCCGCCCCCGAAGCCGCACGTGTCCCCGCCGCCCGCGCCGCCGCGGCCGGCCCGCCCTGCTCCGCCGCGTTCCGTATCACCCGGACGCTGGACGGCGGCACCACCTGGCGGATGTGCTGGCACTACGAGGGCAACGCCGGCCTGGTCCTGGACGACGTCTCGTACCAGCCCAAGGGCGAGCCCGCCCCGGTCAAGGTGCTCACCAGCGCCCGGCTCGGCCAGATCCACGTCCCCTACGACGACGGCAGGAACGAGTACGACGACCTCACCGGCCAGGGCTTCGCCCAGGGCCTGCAGAAACTCACCCCCGCCGAATGCCCCGGCGGCACCGTCAAGACCGTCCGGGTGCCCGGCGCCTACGACCCCGCCCACCCCGACGTCAGCGGACTGTGCACCACCACCCGCGCCCGCGGCCACGCCTACCGCATGGGCCCCTACCCCGGCGAGGACGCCCCGACCTACCAGCTCCAGGGTCAGGACCTGCTGGTCTACACCGTCAACAAGGTCGGCTGGTACGAGTACCTCACCGAATGGCGGTTCGCCGGCGACGGCACCATGACGTTCCAGGTCGGCGCCACCGGCACCGTCTCACCCGGCGACTACGACGCCGGCGACGGCCGCGGCATGCCGCTCGGCAAGGGCGCCAAGGACTACGCCACCAGCCACAGCCACAACGTCTTCTGGCGCCTCGACTTCGGCCTGGACGGATCCACCGCCAACAAGGTCGAGCAGTTCGATTCGGCCACCACCACCCGCCCCGGCGGCAACACACCCACCATTCGCACCACCCGTACCCCCGTCACCCGGGAACTGGCCGGCGACGCCGGACCGCTGCGCTGGTGGCGCGTGGTCAGCCCCAACGGCCGCAACAAGGACGGTCATCCGCGCTCGTACGAGATCGTGCCGGGCCACACCAGCAAGTACACCGGCCGCGGTTACACCCGGCACGATGTCTACTTCACCGACTACAACACCTGCGAGCGGTTCGCCAGCAACAACCTGGCCAACTGCGGGCAGCACGCCGGGCGGAGCGTGGACACCTGGGTCAACGGGCAGCCGCTGAAACACCCCATCGCGTGGGTCAACATCGGGTTCCACCACATCGCCAGGGATGAGGACCAGGAGCCGATGCCCGTGCACTGGCAGGGCTTCCAGCTGGTCCCGCGCGACGTCACGGCTATGAATCCGCTCACTCCGCCCGCCCTGTCGGGTCACAACGGGCACTATGGATAAGGGGAGTTGGTAGACGACTCGACCCATCCTGCTGCACCGCCTCCCGCACCGCAGTAGTCTGCCTTGATCGTTGGCACGGGGGTTCGGAAGGCGGTGGCAGGTGAGCGGCGGGCTGGAGTTGCCCCCTGGTGACGAGAGTCACGAGGGGCATGAAGGCGGCTCCGTCGACGCACCACCCGGCGCGGTGTCCCTGGCACGACCGCTGGAGATCGGGGCGGAACTGGACTGGGGCCCCGAGGCATGGAGCGAGGTGCGCACCCGTGCCCGCCGGGCCGGACGTGCCTACATCTGGCTGAATCTCGTCGAGCAGCGGCTGCGGGCCGTGGTGGCGGCCGTGCTGCGGCCCATCTACGAGCCGGTGCACGGCGACGAATGGGTGATCGCCGCGGCCGGGCCCGCCGGTCACGAATGGGTACAGCGGGCGGTCGCGGTCCGCGAGGTCAGCCGCCGCAAGGGCTACCTCCTCGACCCCGCGGACGACAACATCGTCAGCTTCCTGACCCTGCCGCAACTCCGCGAACTGATGGTCCAGCACTGGCCCTGCTTCGCACCGTACTTCGACGACCGCCGCGAGGTCGAGCTGGCGCTCGACGAGCTGGAGGTCGCCCGCAACATCGTCTCCCGCAACCGCGCGCTGTCCGAGACCGTCCTCGCCCAGGCCGAGCGCGCCTCCGCCCGGCTGCTGGACATACTCGGCTCCGGTGCCGGCACCCGTATCTCCGGGCGGCTGCCCATCGACGCCGTCGAGGACCTCGTCGGGGACCGCTACGCCGACGTCATCGGCGTCCACCCCGACCGGGTCCGCCTCCAGCGCCAGCTGCCCGCCGAGGACCTCTTCGGCGGCGCCCGCCGGCTCGACGCCGTCGGCATCGGGCTCAACCTCCTCGTCCAGAACTACTCCGGCCGCCGCCTGGTCCGGCTCGCCGAATCCGGCTGCCGGGTCCGGCTGCTCTTCCTCAACCCGGCGAGCAGCGCGGTCCGCCGCCGGGAGCGGGAAATCGGCCTGAAGAAGGGCGAGATGAGCCGTTCCATCGAGATGAACATCCTGCACATGCGACGGGTGCGCGCCCGGCTGCGCGACCCCGGCGCCTTCGAGATCCAGGTCTTCGACGAGACCCCGCGGTTCACCGCCTACCTCGTCGACGGCGACGGGGCGGACGGCCTGGCCGTCGTCCAGCCGTACCTCCGCAAGAGCCGCGGCATGGAGTCCCCGGTCTTCGTGCTGCGCGGCGGCTCCCGGGACATCGTCCGCCAGGACACCCGGGAGGGACGCGACGGCGACCACGGGCTGTTCGAGACCTACCGGGAGGAGTTCGAGGGCATCTGGGCGGACTCGCGGCCGGTTTCCTGACGCACCTCGTACGGTTGTGCGTATGCACTTCCGCGTACTGGGCCCTCTGGACGTGCGGTCCGCCGACGGCCGCCCCGCCCCCGTCCCGGAGAAGAAGGTACGGGCCCTGCTCGCCGCTCTCCTGGCGCACCACGGCCGTCCGGTGTCCGCCGGCCGGCTCGTCGAGCACCTCTGGGGCCCGCGGCCGCCCGCCCACCCCACCGCGTCCCTCCAGAGCAAGGTCTCCCAGCTCCGTCGCGCCCTGGACACCGCCGAACCCGGTGCCCGCCGACTGGTGGCCACCGCCCCGCCCGGCTACCGGTTGGACATCACCGCCGACGCCCTCGACGCCGGCCGCTTCACCGCGCTCACCACCCGCGCACGCGCCGCCCGTTCCGCGGCGGACCGGGCCGGGCTGCTCGCCGAGGCCCTCGACCTGTGGCAGGGCCCGGCGTTCGCCGGCTGCGCGGACGACGACCTGATCCGCCCGGTGGCCGAGGGCCTGGAGGAACAGCGGCTGACCGGCCTGGAGGAGCACGCCGCCGCCCGCCTGGAACTGGGCGAACACACCGCGCTGACCGCCGAACTGGCCGCCCTCGTGGCCCGGCACCCGCTGCGCGAACGGCTGCGCGCGCTCCAGCTGACCGCCTTGTACCGCTCCGGCCGCCAGAGCGAGGCGCTGGCCGCGTACGACGAGATCCGTACCCGGCTGGCCGAGGAACTGGGCGTCGACCCCGGCGCCGAACTGACCGCGGTCCACCAGGCGATCCTGCGCCAGGAACCCTGGCACCCCCAGCCCGCGAGCGCCCCGGCGCCGGCGCACACCCCGGGCGCGCAGCCGGCCCGGCACCCCCTCCCGCGCACCAACCTCCCCACCCCGCTCACCGAACTCCTCGGCCGCGAGGACGCGGTGCGCAAGGTCGGGCAGGCCCTGGCGGCGCACCGCCTGGTGACGCTCACCGGTCCGGGCGGCGTCGGCAAGACCCGCCTGGCGCTGGAGACCGCCGGCCAGCTGGCCGACGATTTCCCCGACGGCATCTGGCTGGTGGAGCTGGCCGCCCTCGGCCGCCCGGACGATCCGGAAGGCGGCCGCCGCGCCAAGTGCACCGCCGCGGAGGTCGCCGAGGCGGTGCTGGCCGTGCTCGGCGTCCAGGAGGGCACGGCGGCCGGACCGGTGGCCGGACGCCTGGTCGCGGCGGTCCGCGGCAAACGCCTGCTGCTGGTCCTGGACAACTGCGAGCACCTCGTCGACGCGGCCGCCGAGGTCACCGCCGCACTCCTCGCCGCCGCAGCGCAGTTGCGCATCCTGGTGACCGGCCAGGAACCGCTGGGCCTCGCCGGCGAGCGGATCCGGCCGGTGCCGCCGCTGGCGCCGGACGGCGCGATCGCCCTGTTCGCGGCCCGCGCGGCCGCCGCCGACCCCGGCTTCGTCCTGGACGCCGACAGCGCCCCCGCGGTCGCCGAGATCTGCCGCCGGCTGGACGGCATCCCCCTCGCCCTGGAACTCGCCGCCACCCGTGTCCGCGCCCTGGGCGTGGGGGAGTTGAGCGCCCGGCTGGACGACCGGTTCCGGCTGCTGGCCGCCGGCCGGCGCGGCGCCCCACGCCGACAGCAGACCCTCCGCGCCATGATCGACTGGAGTTGGGAGCTGCTGCCCGCCCCCGAGCGCACCGTACTGCGCCGGCTGGCCGTCCACGCCGACGGCTGCACCCTCCAGGCCGCCGAAACGGTCTGCGCGGGCGACGACACCGCCCGCGAGGACATTCCGGAGCTGCTGGCCCGGCTCGTCGACCGCTCGCTGGTGACGGTCGCCCGGACGCCGTACGGGACCCGCTACCGGCTCCTGGAGACCGTCGCCGCGTACTGCCTGGAACGGCTCAGGGAGGCCGGCGAGCTGTCCGCGATCCGCCGCCGGCACCAGCTCCACTACACCGAACTCGCCGAACGCGCCGCCCCGTTGCTCTACGGATCCGCCCAGCGGGAATGGCTGGAGCGGCTCGACCAGGAGACCGCCAACCTGCGCGCCGCCCTGGACGGCGCGGTCCTGCACGGCGCCGCGGACCGGGCACTCCGGCTGGTGAACGCCCTGGCCTGGTACTGGTTCCTGCGCGGCCGGCTCGCGGAGGCGGGCCGCTCGCTGGAGGCCGCGCTGACCGCGTCCGAAGGGGCACACCCGGACGTCCCGGCGGGCCGGCGGCTGCGGGCGGCCGCCTGGCAGGTCGGCATGGCCTCCCTGGCGGGCGGGGACACCGACCCGGTCACACGGGCGGCCGCCGTCCTCCGCCGCTACGAAACCCATGACGACCCCGGCGAACGCGCCTGGGCCCAGTGGTTCCTGGGCCACGCCCAGGTGGGCCTCGGCGACCCGGGCGTGGCGGCGGACCGGATGGTGCGGGCGCTGACCGCGTTCCGGGCGCTCGGCGACCGCTGGGGCACCGCGGCGGCGCTGAGCAGCCGCGCCCAGGGCACCGGCGGTGAGGACCTGCCGGCCCGCCGCCGCGCCGCCGAGGAGAGCGCCGCGCTCTTCGCCGAACTGGGCGACCGCTGGGGCCAGTTGCAGGCCACCGACGCACTGGCCGCGATCGCCGAGATCACCGGCGACTACGACCGCGCGGCCCGGCTCCACCAGGAGGGACTGCGCAGCGCCGAGGAGCTGGGCCTGCGGATCCAGGCCTCCTACAAGCTCTCCGGACTCGGCCGGATCGCGCTGCTGACCGGCGACCTGGCGGCGGCCCGGGACCACCACGAACGGGGACGGCGGCTGGCCGCCGAACAGTCCCATCTGCGCGGCGAGATGTTCGCCGAGTGCGGACTCGCCCTCGGCGCAAGGAGGGAGGGCCGGCTCGACGCGGCCGAGGCGCATCTGCTGCCCTGGCTGGAGTGGTGCCGCGGCCGGGAGGGCGACCCGGGAACCGCGTTCGTTTTGGCCGAACTGGGCTTCCTCGCCGAGCTCCGGGGGGACGCCGCCACCGCCCGCGAGCGCCACCTCGACGGGTTCGCCGCGGCCCGCGCCACCGGCGACCCCCGCGCCGTCGCCATGGCCCTGGAGGGCCTGGCCGGCGCCCAGACGCTGACCGGCCGCCTCGCCTCCGCGGCCCGACTGCTCGGCGCGGCGGACGCCCTGCGCACCGCCGCCGGGGCACCCCAGCCGGCCGCGGAACGCGCGGACGTGACACGCAGCACGACCGCCGCACGCCGCGGACTGGGCGCCACGGCCTTCGGGGCGGCGTACGCGCGCGGGGCGGAGGCGACTCCGGAGGATCTGGTGGCCGAGGTGACCGCGGGGGCAGACGTGACCGGGGCGGCAGACGTGACGGGGGCGGCAGACGTGATCGAAGCGGCAGGCATGACCGGGGAAGCGGCCGTGGTACGAGGGTGAGGTGGTGCTGCGCTACGGCGTCCCCGTGATGCCGCCGTCCACCCGCAGTTCGATCCCGTTGACGTAATCGGCGCGCGGGCTGGCCAGATAGGCGACCGCGGACGCGATGTCCTCCGGGCGCCCCAGCCGTCCGGTCGGGTTCGCGGCGTACGCGGCAACGAGGTCCGCCTCGTCGACGGCGCCCGCCGTCCCCTCGGCCGCCATGGCGCCGTTCCCCTCAACCGCCGTGTCCGTCATGTCCGTCGTGTCCGCCGCCCGTTCCTCGAACATCCGGTACATCGACGGGCTGACGATCACCCCCGGACTCACACAGTTCGCGGTGACCCCCGTCCCGGCGAGGTGCCGGGCCAGGCTCGTGGTCATGTTCACCACGGCGGCCTTGGCGGCGGAGTACGTCACCATGTTGGGCAGCGGCGTCCGCACGGCCCGGCTGCCGATGGTGATGACCCGGCCCCAGCCGTGCGCGCGCAAGGAGGGCAGCAGCGTCTGGCTGACCCGCACCGTGGGCAGTACGTTCCCCTCGAAGGCGGCCCGCCAGTCGGACGCCCGGGAGCTCTCCCAGTCGTGCTCGGCGAACGGCCCGGCGTTGTTGACGAGGATCTGGACGCCGAAGTCCCGTGCGGTCAGGGCGACCTGCTCCGCCACGCCCGGTTCCGTCAGATCCCCGAGCACCACTTCCGTCCGTACGCCGCGCGCCGCGACCCGTTCGGCGACGGCCGCCGCGGCCCCCGCGTTCCGGCCGTGGACGAGGACTTCGCACCCCTCGTCCGCCAGTGTCTCGGCGATCGTCGCCCCGATCCCCGAACTGCTGCCCGTCACCAGCGCCCCGCGCCCTGCCAGCCGTAGGTCCATGCGGCCAGCCTAGGGGGACGCCGCCCCGCTCGTGCCCGGCTCACGGTGGTTCCCCGTGGGCCCGGTTCGCCGGGTGGTGACGGGCGGCCGGTCGATTGTCAGTGGTGCGTGCGAGAGTGGGCGAGCAACGGGGGAAGTACCACCGAAGGAGGCCGCATGGGCGAGCGTGGCGAGCTCGGCACCGTAAGGGACGCGCCGGGCGCGCGCCGGACCGGGCGAAGCGAGGTACCGGCATGAGCTGGCATCAGGAGCTGTTGGTCGGCTTCGACCTGGAGACCACGGGCACGGACGTCGAGCAGGACCGCATCGTCACCGCCGCCCTGATCCGGCTGGAGGGGGACGGCCGGGCGGCCGGGAAGCAGACCTGGCTGCTCGACCCGGGAGTGCCGATACCCGACGAAGCGGCGGCGATCCACGGCATTTCGACCGCATATGTCCAGGCGCACGGCCGCCCGCCCGCGACCGCGATAGAGGAAATCACCGAGGCGCTGGCCGAGGCCCTGCGCGCGGACATCCCCCTCGTGGTGATGAACGCCCGCTACGACCTCTCCCTCCTGGACCGCGAGTGCCGGCGCCATGGCGTACGGACCCTGACCGGGCGGCTCGGGCGCGCGCCCGCACCGGTCATCGACCCGCTGGTGCTCGACAAGCACGTGGACCGCTACCGCAAGGGACGCCGCGCGTTGCAGGCGCTCTGCGGTCACTACGGCGTCCGGCTGGAGGGGGCACACGAGGCGGGCGCCGATGCCGCGGCCGCGGCGGGGGTCGCCCGGCGCATCGGCGAGCGGTATCCGGCGGTCGCCCTTCCGTCGCCACGCGCGCTGCACGCCCTCCAGGAGCAGGCGGCCGCCGAGCAGGCCGCGTCCTTCCAGGAGTACTTGCGGCGCACCGGCGACCCGGAGGCGATGGTCGAGCCGGCCTGGCCGCTGATCCCGTATCAGGCGGCGAGGGTCTGATCCGGCGGCCGTCGGTACGGGGCAGGGGTCGGCCGACCGCTGTGCCGTCGGTCCGGGGCAGGGACCGGCCGACCACCGTGACGCCGGCCCGGGGCTGGGGCCGGCCCGACCGTCACGACGCCGGGCACGGCAGGCGCAGGGGCCGGCCGGTCGCCGCGACGTCGGGTCAGAAGGGGTACCACCGCACGGTCGCGTCCTTCTCACGAAGGGAGGCGATCCGGCGCTGGAACTCCTTCAGGGCCGCCGGATTTCCCGGCGCGTGCTGGGACACCCAGGCGCAGCTCGCGGTCTCCCGCGAACCGCGCAGCACGGCGCAGCCCTCCCAGTCGCGCACGTCCCAGCCGTAGACGGACACGAAGGTGTCGTAGGCGTCCGCGGCCAGGCCGTAGCGGTCCCGGCTCAGCGCCATCACGACCAGGTCGTGCTCCCGCAGGTCGACGGAGAAGGTCTCCAGGTCGACGAGCACCGGCCCGTCGGGCCCGACATGGACGTTGCGGGGCAGCGCATCACCGTGGATCGGCCCGCGCGGCAGATGCGGCTCCAGCGCCGTGGCGGCGGCCGCGAACGCATCCCGGCGACCGCGCAGATACTCCGCGTCCGGCGCCGAGACGGCGTCACCCGCCAGCCGCAGCCAACGCTCCACCCCGCCGAGCAGTTCGCGGCGGGGGAGTGCGAAGGGCGGCTCCGGCAGTGCGTGGACGAGCTTGAGCAGCGCGGCGAGATCCTCCGGACCGGCCGGTCGGACGGCCTCCGGCAGCCGCTGCCAGTACGTCACGGGATGCCCGTCGACGAGCGTGGCCACCGGCTCCGCGGCCCGGACGGCCGGCACGCCCTCGGCCGCCAGCCACTGCGCCACGGCCAGTTCCCGCTCGGCGCGCTCCAGCAGATCGGCGCTGCGGCCCACGCGTACGACCGGACCGCGCTCGCCGAGGGCGAAGACGGCGTTCTCACCGAGCGCGAGCAGCCGGGCGTCGGCCGCCGCCTCCGGTCGGCCGGCCGCGGCGAGGACGTCCCGGGCGCGCGCCTCCGTGAAGGCGGCCGGGCTCGGTTCGGTCATGGTGCTGCCTCCTGCGAAACGTGCCGGCCCCCAGTGTCGCAGGTGACCCCGGTGCCCCGGTTGCGGAGATCCTTCGCCAAATCCGGCCGGGACCTTGACGGCGGCAGCCACCCTCACGACGATGACGGCGGCCGAGTGGGGAGCGGCCACCGGGGGCGGGGACGGGGGGACCACGATGGCAGCAGCGCCGACCGCGGTGACGCGGCGGTCCACCACGCCGGGCCCCGGCCGCCCCGGCCGGCCGCGGCGCGACCACGGCGTCTGGTTCCTCGTGCTGCCCGCGCTGCTCCCGATCCTGGTGCTGAGCGTCGGACCGCTGCTGTACGGCATCGGGCTGTCGTTCACCGACGCCCAGTCCGGCCGGACCCGGGCCACCGGGTTCGTCGGACTGCTGAACTTCTCCGACCTCCTCCACGACTCCCTGTTCTGGGAATCCTTCCGGATCGGTCTGATCTGGGCGTTCGGCGTCACCGTCCCGCAGTTCCTGCTTGCCCTCGGCCTGTCCCTGCTGCTGAACCTCGACCTCCGGCTGCGCTGGCTGGCCCGGGCGCTGGCGATCATTCCGTGGGCGATGCCCGAGGTCGTCGTCGGCATCATGTGGCGGCTGGTCTACCACCCGGACGCCGGTGTGCTGAACGAGACCCTGCGCGGCCTCGGCCTGTCCGGAGCCGAGGGGCGGGACTGGCTCAGCGGCCTGGCCACCGCGCTGCCCGCGGTCCTGGTCGTCGGGGTCTGGGCCGGGATGCCGCAGACCACCGTCACGCTGCTGGCCGGTCTGCAGAACGTGCCGCGTGAACTGCACGAGGCCGCCGCCCTCGACGGCGCGGGCGCCTGGCGCCGGTTCCGCACCGTCACCTGGCCCGCCCTCCGACCGGTCGCCCTCGCCGTCACCGCCCTGAACTTCATTTGGAACTTCAACTCCTTCGCCCTGGTCTTCGTGCTGACCGACGGCGGTCCCGGCGGCCGTACGAGACTGCCGATGCTCTTCGCGTACGAAGAGGCGTTCCGCTACGGCCAGTTCGGGTACGCCGCCGCGATGGGCCTGGCGATGGTCGCGGTGATCTCCGTCCTGCTGGCCCTCTATCTGGCCGGCCGGCTGAAGGGGGACGACGACCGATGACCGCCTTCCGCCGCACCGCCACCCGCACCGGTCAGTACGCCGCGCTCCTCGGCTATCTCGCCTTCCTCGCCTTCCCCTTCCTCTGGCTGGTCTCCACCGCCTTCAAACCGCCCCGTGAGCTGGCCGCCGCCCACCCCACCTGGATCCCCGAGGCGCCCACGCTGGAGAACTTCCGGCAGTCCTTCGCCCAGCAGCCGCTCCTGTCCGCCGTCGGCAACAGCCTGCTGGCCGCGGCGGTTTCCGCTCTGCTCGCCGTCGTCCTGGCGACCCCGATGGCGTACGTTCTCGCCCGTTACCGCACCCGCCTCGCCCGGGCGGCCACCGGCTGGGTCATCGTCAGCCAGGCGTTCCCCCTGGTGCTGGTGATCATCCCGCTGTTCCTGATCCTCAAGGGGCTCCATCTGGTCGACTCCCGGATCGGGCTGATCCTCGTCTATGTGGTCTGGTCGCTGCCGTTCGCGCTGTGGATGCTCACGGGTTACGTCCGGGCCGTCCCCCGCGAACTGGAGGAGGCGGCGGCCGTGGACGGCGCCGGCCGGCTGCGTACGCTGCTGTCCGTCACCGGGCCCCTGCTCGCCCCGGGCATCGTCGCCACCGCACTGTTCGCCTTCATCACCGCCTGGAACGAGTTCTTCTTCGCACTGGTCCTGCTCAAGTCGCCCGAAAAACAGACCCTCCCGGTGGTGCTGACCCACTTCCTCGGGGCGGAGGGCGTCGCCGACCTCGGGCCGCTGGCCGCCGCCGCCCTGCTCGCCACCCTCCCCGGTCTGCTGCTCTTCGCCGTCATCCAGCGCCGGATCACCGGTGGCATGCTCGCCGGGGCGGTGAAGAGCTGATGCCCGCCGCCCGTGCGCCGAGGCCCCCCGCCCGATGGAGCCGCCGGGGACTGCTGACGGCCGCCGTCGCGCTGCCCGCCGCGGCCCTGCTCCCGGGCTGCTCCGCCGACCGCCCGCGGCGCCGGTCCGGTGGCCGGACCACCCTGCGCTTCCAGTCGCTGGCCTGGCAGCAGGACTCCGTCAAGGCCAACAAGCAGCTGGTCGCCGAGTGGAACAGCCGGCATCCCGCCGTCCAGGTGCAGTACGTCCAGGGCGCCTGGCCGACCGTCCACGACCAGCTGCTGACCTCCTTCGAGGGCGGCGAGGCGCCGGACATCATCCATGACGCCTCCGACGACCTCGCGGACTTCGCCTACGGTGGCGAGCTGGCTGACCTCACCTCCCTCCTGCCGGCCCGCCTCAAGGCGGACATCCCGGACCGCAGCTGGGAGACCGCCACCTTCGGCGGCCGTATCCACGGCGTCCCGTTCCTCCAGGAACCACGGGTCCTGGTGGCCAACCGCGCGAAGCTGCACCGCTCCGGCGTCCGCGTCCCCACCCCGGAAGAGCCCTGGAGCTGGGAGGAGTTCGCGGAGGTGGCCCGGCGACTGACCCGCGGCACCGACCACGGCGTGGCCTGGCCGCTCAAGGAACCGGTCTCGGCCACCCTCAACCTCTCGCTGTCCACCGGCGGTCGG
This sequence comes from Streptomyces sp. NPDC059649, assembly GCF_042734445.1. Taxonomy (NCBI): domain Bacteria; kingdom Bacillati; phylum Actinomycetota; class Actinomycetes; order Kitasatosporales; family Streptomycetaceae; genus Streptomyces; species Streptomyces sp. NPDC059649. The sequence goes on along the minus strand of NZ_JBHWDV010000005.1, from coordinate 78,397 downwards.
GTCTTCCACCGCCGCCCGGACGGCACGGTGGAGGTCCGCTTCGACGCCGTCGACCAGGTGGTGCCGCGGATCGTCCACGACCAGGTGAACGTCGACCGCAGCGCCGCCCGTACGACGCTGGGCATGGGCGGGTCCGACACCCTCCCCGGCTTCTTCGCCGGGCGCTACGCGATGGTGCCGCTGGGCTTCTCGTACCGTCAGCAGATCGCCCAGCAGGCGCCCAAGGGCTTCGACTGGACGGTCCTGCCGGCGCCCAAGGGGGCGACGCAGGACCAGGGCGTCAGCCCGCAGACCCTGTCGATAGCCGCGGACTGCCCGTACAAGGAGGAGGCCATGGCGTTCATCGACTTCTTCCTTCAGCCGCCCAACATGGTCCGACTGGCCCTGGGGGACTGGATGTTGCCGACGGGCCAGGAGGCACTACGCCACCCCGCACTCCGGGTACCGCGGTACGACTGGGCGACCGGCACCGCGCTCGCCGGAACCCTCCGCTCCGCCCCGGCCCAGTCCGTCCGCGGCTATCCGGAGTGGAAGGACAAGATCGCCACCCCGGGCCTGCAGGAGTACTACAGCGGCGCGATCGACCTCGCCACCCTCCGCAAGCGGCTGATCAGGGACGGCAATCTGGTGCTGGCGCGGTACCAGCGCTGAGCACACCCGGGGATCAGGGCAGGCTCCGCGCGAGCCGGTGCGGTCCTTGGCGGACGCCCTTGAAGTCGCCGTAGAGCATGCGCAGTTGCCGCAGAAAAGACGAACGAGAACGGCACCCGGCAGGCGGCGTCTCATTTCCCTCCATTACACGAAAGTAAACGGAGTTGAGTCGCCTTGCTTCAAGTCGGCGGCTTGCTTTGCCCAATTCTGGGCGCTTTTGCATTTTTAGAGGGTTGTTGCCTATCTCACACGACGGGGTCTCCCTTGAATTGAACCCATCAATCAGACAGGGTTTCGAGTCAGCCCGACGCAGATTTTCCTGTGTCCAGGGGCTGTTGGCGCAACGCTTTCCCCCCACACCACGAACGAGGAGAACCCTCGCAATGGCTCACAAGCGTTCCAGCAAGAAGCGGCTCGTTACGGCGATAGCCGCAGCGGTGGCCGCGACTGGCATCGCCACCGTTACCGCGGTGACCGCGGGCGCCTCGCCCGCCCCCGCCGAAGGCAAGATCTACGGCGCCGAGGCCAAGGGCGCCGTGAACGGCAGCTACATCGTCATGCTGAAGAAGTCGATCCGTACGGCCGAGAGCGGCGACCTCGCCGCCAAGTACGGCGGAAAGGTGAAGCGCACCTTCTCCTCCGCCATCGACGGCTTCTCGGCCAATGACCTGAGCGCCGATGAGGCCAAGCGCCTCGCCGCCGACCCGGCCGTCGACAAGGTCGTCCAGAACAAGAAGTTCCACATCGACGGCACCCAAACCAACCCGCCGTCGTGGGGCCTGGACCGCATCGACCAGGCGGACACCAAGGGCGACAAGAAGTACAACTACCCCGACAGCGCTGGTGAGGGCGTCACCGCGTACGTCATCGACACCGGCGTCCACATCAGCCACAAGGACTTCGGCGGCCGCGCGTCGTACGGCTTCAACGCCATCGACGGCAGCGACAAGGCCGAGGACGACAACGGCCACGGCACCCACGTCTCCGGCACCATTGCCGGCGAGGCGCACGGCGTCGCCAAGAAGGCCAAGATCGTGGCCGTCAAGGTCCTGGACGGCCAGGGCTCCGGCACCACCGAGCAGGTCGTCGCCGGCATCGACTGGGTCACCAAGAACCACAAGGGCCCCTCGGTCGCCAACATGTCCCTGGGCGGCGGCGCGGACGAGGCGCTCGACGCGGCCGTGAAGAAGGCCATCGACTCCGGTGTCACCTTCGGTGTCGCGGCGGGCAACGAGTCCAGCGACGCGGGCCAGAGCTCCCCGGCGCGCGTCAAGGAGGCCATCACGGTGGCCTCCAGCACCGACAAGGACGAGCAGTCCGACTTCTCCAACTTCGGCAAGGTGGTGGACCTCTACGCCCCCGGCTCCGACATCACGTCGGACTGGAACAGCGGCGACGACGCCACCAAGACCATCTCGGGTACGTCGATGGCGACCCCGCACGTGGTCGGTGCCGCGGCGGTCTACCTGGCGGGCCACAAGGACGCCAAGCCGGCCGACGTCGAGAAGGCGCTGACCGGCGGCGCCACCGCCGACAAGATCAGCAACCCGGGCCAGGGCACGCCCAACAAGCTGCTCAAGGTCGTCGAGTAGGACCTCGGCTTCCCGTTCTCCACGCCGGCCGTCGCGCTCGCCCCCACGGGGCGCGGCGGCCGGCGTCGTCGTGCGCGGACACGCGAGCTTGAGTAGACACTGTCTACCACCTCCTGGTAGACAGTGTCTATGCCTGTGCCTGCCTCTACGAACTCCGCGAACGCTGCTGCGAACTCCCGGAATGCTGCTGCGCACTCCGCGAACGCCCCTGCGCGCTCCAGAAACACGTCTGCGCACTCCGCGAACGCCTCTGCGCGCTCCAGAAACACGTCTGCGCACTCCCCGGACGAGGAAGCCGCGCAGGACGCGGGGCTGCGTGCCCGGCTGGTCGAGGTCGGTGCCGAGCTGCTGGCCAGAGAAGGCGTGCAAGCGCTGTCACTGCGCGAAATCGCCCGCCAGGCAGGGGTTTCGCACGGTGCACCGCGCCGTTACTTCCCGACGCACCTCGATCTGCTCTCCGCGATCGCCCGCCGGGGCTTCGCCGACCTGGCAGCCCGGACCGCCGAGGTGCTCGACGGCAACGAGGCGTCCCCCCGGGCCCGGCTCACCTCGCTCGCCCGGACCTATCTCGACTTCGCCCTGGCCGAACGCGGCATGTACGAGCTGATGTTCCGTCACGACCTGTTGGAGAGCAACCGGCTCGGCCTACGGGACACCAGCCTCCCGCTCTTCCAGGTACTCGTCGACCTGATCGCCCAGATACGGCCGTCCGCGGATACGCCGCCCTCGGTGATCGCGGGTGCCCTGTGGGGAAACCTGCACGGCGTCGCCCAATTGTGGGGATGGGGCAGCCTCCCGCTCGCCACCGGCTCCGACGACCTCGAACCGCTGCTGCGCGCCACCCTGGACGCACACCTCGGCCCGGAGTCCCGATGACCGGCCTCCCGCGCTCCTCAAGGGCGCGCGGCAATGCTGACGGATCCTCAAGTAGCCGTGGAAGCCGCGACGCTGCCCGCTGTCCCTCAGGAGGCCGCGGGGGTGACGTACGCGCCTCGGGAGGCCGCGGAGGCAGCCGTGCCGGGGGCCCCGGACACCATCCGCCCGCAGAATCACGCCGCAATCGCCGGCCCCGCTACCTCTCCTCCGCCCGCCACCGCCGTCTGATCCTCACCGGAAGCATCACCGGAGCCGTGATCGTCGCGCTCGACGGCACCGTATTGACCATCGCCCAGCCCGCCCTCCAACGGGATCTGCACGCCTCCTTCGTACAGGTCCAATGGACCAGCACCGGCTACCTCATCGCCGTGGCGAGCCTGCTCGTCCTCGCCGGCCGGCTCGGTGACCGCTACGGCCACCAACGGATCTTCGCCCTCGGCATCCTGGGCTTCGGTGCCGCCTCCGCGGGCATCGGACTGGCGCCCGGCATCGGCTGGGTGATCGCACTGCGCCTCGCGCAAGGCGTCTTCGGCGCGCTGCTGCAACCGGCCACCCTGGGCATGCTGCGCGCCACGTACCCACCGGACCAGCTCGCCATGCCCCTGGCGCTCCGTACCAGCGCCATCGGCCTCGCGGCCGCGGCCGGCCCGGTCCTCGGCGGCGCACTCTCCGCCCACTTCGGCTGGCGCGCCGTCTTCTTCCTCAACGTCCCGCCCGCCCTGCTCGTCGGAGTCCTGGCCCTCGCCGCCCGCCTGCCGACCCCGCCCCACCCTCACGACCCCACCGAAGCCGGCGCACAACCCCCCACGCCCACCTCACCCCCGCCCGCACGCTCCCCCCTTGACCTCCCCGGAGCCGCCCTCCTCTCCCTCACCTTGCTGTGCCTGGTCCACACCCTCGTCGCCCTCCCGGAATCCGGCTGGACCGTGGTCACCCTGCTCACCATCGGCGTGGGGACGGCCGCCTGCGCCGCCTTCGTCCGTCACGAACGCCGCACCGCGAGCCCCCTCATCCCGCCGACCGTCCTCACCTCACGAGCCGTGGTCTCGGCTCTCTCCGTCCTGCTGTGCGCTTCCGCCGGCCTGTTCGGCGCACTCTTCGTCGGCTCGTACTTCCTGCAGGACGTCCTCGGGCTCGACCCGCTGCAGAGCGGTCTGCGGGTGCTGCCCCTGGCCGTCATGATGGTGCTGAGCGCGCCCGCCTCGGCCGTAGTCCAGCGCCGCCACGGCTCCCGCCGGACCTCCTTCACGGCCATGACCCTCCTGGCCGCCGGCATCCTCGTGCTCTCCCAACTCACGTCTGCCTCCGGCCCCTTGGCGATCGGCGGAGGTTTCGCGCTCCTCGGTGCGGGATTCGGCACGGTGATGGTCACGGCAACGGCGGTCATCGTGCGCCAGGTGTCCGTCGATCACGCGGGAGTGGCCGGCGGACTCCAGCAGACCGCGATGAACATCGGCCCGACGCTGGGGGTCGCCCTCGCGACCATGCTGACCACCCTCACCTCCGCGATGAGCGCCACGCTCCTCGTCCTCGCAGTCATCGCCGCCACCGGCGCCCTCGCAACCTACGGCTTCCCCAACCGCCACGTCCCCAACGTCCCTAACGCCCACAACGGCGCGCAAGGAACTGAGAAGGAAACCAAGGAGGTCGGTAAGTGCGGCCCCGGGTCCTCATGATTCTCGCCGTCACGTAACAGCGTCATCTGGTGGACAACCCGCCTCAGCGGAAAGCAAGTTATCCACAGGAGGATGCCTCCGGAACCAATATCCGCTCCCTCCGACTACCGTCGGTGACATGCACGGAGGACTGCCGTTCATCGGCATCAGCACCATCGTCTACGGCGTCATCGGTCTGACCGGCGTCGTGATCACCGCGATCCGCACCAAGGGGGGAGCCCGTCATGCGCACCATCACCGCCATCGTTCCTGCTCATAACGAGGAGGAGGGCCTGCCGGCCACACTGGAATCACTCGCCCGGCAAACGGTCCCGCCCGACCGCGTCCTGGTCGTGGACGACGCCTCCACGGACCGTACGGGCGAGGTAGCGGCCTCACACGGCGTCACGGTCTTACGTCCGCCCCGCAACCTCGGCAGCAAGGCCAAGGCCCAGAACTACGCCCTTCCGCACTGCACCACGGACCTCGTCCTGGCCGTCGACGCGGACACCGTCCTCGCCCCGGACTACCTCGAAACCGTTCTGCCCGTCTTCGACGACCCCACCGTCTCGGTCGCGGCCGGCACGGTCCGCACCCGCCACACCCGCACGCTCTGGGAACGGGGGCGGTCCACGGAATACCTCTTCGGGTTCCACTGGCACCGCCCCATCCAGGCCCGCGCCAACAGCCCCATGGTCTGCTCGGGTTGCTGCTCGGTCTTCCGCCGCGACGACCTGATGTCCTTCGGCGGCTTCCCCGAACGCACCATCGTCGAGGACATGGATTACACCTGGTCCCAGCAGATCGCCGGCAGACGCGCGGTCTACGTCTCCGACGCCGTCGCCCTCGCCGCCGACCCGGAAGACCTCACCTACCTCCGCAAACAGGTCTGGCGCTGGATGGCCGGCTTCTGCCAGAACGTCCGCCTCCACCTGGGCAGCCTGATCCGCCACAAACCCCTGCTGGCCCTATGGGTGTTCCTCGCGCTCCTGGAGATCGTCACCGCGCCCTTCTGGTGGGCGACCCCTTTCCTGACCGCCGCGACCACCGGCCAACCGCTCGCCGTCACCTTCGCCTGGTGGGTCGGAGCCGAACTCCTCCTGACCGCCCCACCCCTGATCTACGCCGCCCATCGTCGCCAACTCCCGCTCGGCGGCGTCCTCTTGAACCTCCCCTGCGTCTACGCCACCAAGACCGTCAACCTCCTCTACGCCTGGAAGGCCCTCATGGTCGAACTGATCCTGGTCCCACTCCACCTGTCCCGCGGCCTCACCGTGTACGAAAAGGGCCGCGCCGACACCCCAGCAGGGCACACGGTGCGAACGGCACCTGCTGGGGCGGGGTAGGGAGGCGGCGGGCGAACGCGCCCGAGATCTGTCCCGGTGGCCGCGTCCCGACGGCCCGCGCCACGGCGGCCGCGTCTTGACGGCCTGCATCGCGACGGTCGCGTCCCGACGACCTGAGCCACGACGACCTGCGCCACAACGATCGCGTCCCGACGATCGCGTCCTGACGACCTGCGTCCCGACGACCTGCGCTACGACGGCCGGGTCCCGACGGCTGCGTCCCCACGACCAGCGCCACGACGCCCGGGTCCCGACCGCCACGGTCTGCGTCCCGACGGTGCGTCGTCCCGACCCGCTACGCGCCTCTCGCCGGCTACGGGCCCGTCGGCGGTGGTGCCGTGGTGCGGCGGGGGACGAGTTGGGTGGGGAGGATGATGTGGCGTTGGGGGTCGCCGTCGGTGTCGTCGATCACCGAGCGGGTGAGGCGGACGGCGGTGCGGCCCAGTTCGGCGGCGGGTTGGGCGAGGGTGGTCAGGCCCATGAGGGCGGACATGACGTGGTCGTCGAAGCCCATGACGGAAACCCGGCCGGGGACCGGGATGTTGGCCTCGCGGAGGGCGGCCAGGAGGCGGAAGGCCAGGTCGTCGGTTTCGGCGAAGAGTGCGGTCGGCGGGGCCTGGAGACTCAGCAGCCGGCCCACCGCGGCGGCCATACCGTTGCCCTTCCAGTCGGGCACGCTCATGACGAGATCGTCCTCGTGCTCGATCCCCGCCTCGGTGAGGGCACGCAGATGGCCGGCGAGCCGGTTCTTGCTGCTCCAGGTGAAGCCCGTCGCGTCGGTGGTCTGGAGGTACGCGATCCGCCGATGCCCGAGGTTGAGCAGATGGCGGGTGCCGCGCAGGGCGGCCTCCTCGTCGTCCACGTAGACGCTGGGCCGGTCGGGGGCGTGCTGGCTGACGAAGACGAGCGGCATGCCGAGGTCGTCGAGGCGGGCGCGTTCGGCGGGGGAGAGCGCGAAACTCACCACGAGCAGGGCGTCGGCGTTGCGGCGGGCGGGCAACCGGTCGAAGAAATCGGCGCGTTCCTGGACGTCGGTCACGCTGTAGACCAGCAGCTCGAGGCTGGCGTCGCGCAGGGCCGGGGCCATACCGGACAGGGTGGCGCTGAGGAACCACGACTCCAGGTGGGGCATCAGGACGGCCACCCGGCCGGTGCGGCCGGTGACGAGGCTGGAGGCGCTGCGGGTGATGGCGAAGGAGAGCTCGCGGGCGGCCGCCTCCACCCGGGCCCGGGTGGTCTCCGACACGGTCGGCAGGCCGCGCAGGGTGCGCGAGACGGTCGACACCGACACCCCCGCCCGATGGGCCACATCGGCCATCGTGGCCTCGCTGCGAGCTGAGGACATGCCGGGACGCTAGCACAGACGGGCGATGACAGCGTTGGCAGGAGATCCCTTGAGGAATATCTGGTTCGTCGGCCGTTGACCTGACAGTGAGCCCGCTTCTAGCCTGCAAGCGCTGTCATGAAGTACCCAGGCAGCCAAGACGTGAGGAGCGCTCATGGCCTTGAGCCGCAGAAGCCTGCTCGCCGGCGGCCTCGCCGTGGGAGCCGGGTTCACCGGCGGTTGCGCGGGCAAGCCCTTGGGCGCTGCTGACCCGGGCCGCGCACGTCCCGCGTTCCACGGCCGCCCTCACCTGGGCCGCGCACGTCCCGCGTTCCCCGGCCGCCCTCACCTGGTGGGTGACCGAAGTTCCCTACCGGCACGGCCCGGTGGTGTCCGACCTGATCATCCGCGCCCGCCGGCGCGGCCATCCACCTCTCCGCGTCCGGGAAACGGACGCCCTCCGTGCGCCGGACGGCAACCGTGCCGCCGTCACCACCCAGTTCGGGGGGCTTCATCGATCCCCGACGCCCGTCTCGGCGACACGACCTGGCCGGCCCAGTTCGGCACCAACGCGCTCGCCCTGCCGTTGCGGAGCCTGCTGCCCAAGGACTTCTGGGACGGGTACCCCGAGGTGCTGCGGCGGGCGAGTGAGTACCGAGGAGCCATCTACCCGCCGCCGTTCTTCACCGACAGCGCCATCCCTAGCGCCTTCCCTGGCGCCACACCTAGTGCCATCCCTAGCGCCATCCGTAGCGACTTCCCTAGCGTCTTCCTACGGGACGCTGTTCGCGGGGGCCGTGGTGGCCGCCGTTGTCCATCGGCGTCCTGGTCGTGATCTTCCGCCGCTCGATCGTCTCGGGCATGACCTCAGGGCGGTCAAGGGATGACCTCCCCACAGGGACGCCACCCCTTCCCACCCCTCGACTCATCTGGTGACCCACCCGTCGACCCCTCCGATGACCCACCGTCGACTCATCCGGTGACCCGCCCGTCCACCCATCCGGTGACCCACCCGTACCGAAAGGCAGCCACGTGACCGCACAGCACCTCGGCCCGGACCCCGGAACGGCCGGCCGTAGCAGCCGCGACTGGTGGCGGCAGGCCGTCGTCTACCAGGTGTACCCGCGCAGCTTCGCCGACTCCGACGGCGACGGGATCGGCGACCTCCCCGGCGTGACCTCCCGGCTCGGCCACCTCGCCGACCTGGGCGTGGACGCCGTCTGGCTGAGCCCCTTCTACCCCTCCGAACTGGCCGACGGCGGCTATGACGTCGCCGACTACCGCGACGTCGACCCACGGCTGGGCACCCTCGACGACTTCGACCGGATGGTCACCGAGGCCCACCGCCTGGGGCTCAAGGTGATGGTCGACATCGTGCCCAACCACTCCTCCGACCAGCACATCTGGTTCCAGGAGGCGCTGCGGGCCGGCCCGGGGTCCGCCGCGCGGGAGCGCTATGTCTTCCGCGAGGGCAAGGGCGCACACGGCGCGGAGCCGCCCACCGACTGGGTCTCCTGCTTCGGCGGCCCCGCCTGGACCCGGCTGCCGGACGGCTGGTGGTACCTCCACCTCTTCGCCCCGCAGCAGCCCGACTTCAACTGGGACAACCCCGAGGTCCGCGCGGAGTTCCGGAAGACCCTGCGCTTCTGGTCCGACCGCGGCGTGGACGGCTTCCGGGTCGACGTGGCGCACGGCCTCGCCAAGGACCTGGCCGCGCCGCTCCGCGACATCGGCACCGTCGAGAGCTACCAGCCGGACGACCTGCCCGAGGACGGCAGTCACCCCTTCTGGGACCGCGACGAGGTGCATGAGATCTTCCGCGACTGGCGGAAGGTCTTCAACGAGTACGACCCGCCGCGGATCGCGGTCGCCGAGGCCTGGGTGCGCAACTCCCGGCGCACCGCCTACGCCACCCCGCAGGAGCTCGGCCAGGCCTTCAACTTCGACTTCCTCAGGGCGTCGCTGCACGCCGGGGAGCTGCGGTCGTCCATCGACACCGCGCTCGCCGACGCCCGGGCGGCCGGTGCGACCGCGACCTGGGTGCTCTCCAACCACGACGTGATCCGGCACGCCTCCCGGCACGGCCTGCCCGACGGCTGCGACGAGGAGGCCTGGCTGCTCTCCGACGGCCAACTCCCCGTAGTGGAACGGGAGTACGGCCTGCGCCGGGCACTCGCCGCGACCCTGCTGATGCTGGCGCTGCCCGGTTCCGCCTACGTCTACCAGGGCGAGGAACTCGGCCTGCCCGAGGTCGCCGACCTCCCCCGCGAGGCCCTCCAGGACCCGGTGTGGACCCGCAGCCGCGGCCGGTCGAAGGGCCGCGACGGCTGCCGGGTGCCGCTGCCCTGGCAGCGCGAGGGAAGCTCGTACGGCTTCGGCAGCGGCGTCTCCTGGCTGCCGCAGCCGGCGGGTTGGGGCGAGCTGTCCGTGGAGGCCCAGCAGGGCGATCCGGCCGCGCCCCTGGAGCTGTACCGCGCCGCGCTGCGCATCCGCCGCGGACTGCTCGCCGACGAGGTGCTGGAGTGGATCGGCGGCCCCGAAGCGGTGGCCGACGGGCTGCTGCACTTCCGCCGCACCGGCGGCTGGGAGTGCCTGACCAACCTGTCGGACACCGCCCGCCCGCTGCCCGACGGTGAACTGCTGCTGTCCTCCGCACCGCTGAGCGGCGACCAACTGCCGCCGTGGACGACGGCCTGGGTGCGTACGGAGGGCTGAGCCCCGGTGCCGTGGCCCGTGGCCCTCAGGCGGTCAGGGACGACAGATCGCCGCGGGCCCGGGCCATCAGCGACTGGTCGTAGCGCCGCAGCAGCAGCCGGGCCAGCTCGGGGGCGTCGCCGAGGACCGGCGCGAGGATGTCGGCCCGGGCCTCCCGGGCGCCGGCCACGATCCGGTCCGGGAGGAAGCCGGGGGCGATGACGTAGGGGGCGACGGCCACCCGCGCCACGCCCTCGGCCCGCAGGGCCCGTACGGCATCGGCCGTACGGGGCAGAGATGCGGAGGCGAACGCAGGTCGCACGGCACACCAACCAGTGGTGCGCCGCCACTCCCGCGCGATTTCAGCGATCACTGCGATCGCCTCCGGGTCTGAGGAGCCCGCCGAGGCCAGTACGACCCCGGTCGAGCGGCGGTCGCCGGGCCGCAGCCCGGCCTCCGTCAGTCGCCGCTCCAGCGCGGCGGTCAGGAGGGGCGACGGGCCGAGCACCTCGGCCTGACGGATCGTCAGCAGAGGCAGTCGGGCCGTCGCCTCGCGCAGCACCGCCGGGATGTCGGACTTCGCATGGAACGCCCGGGTCAGCAGCAACGGCAGCGCCACCACCTCCCGTACCCCCTCGGCCGCCAGCCGCTCCAACACCCGGTGGACCCGGGGCGCGTTGAAGTCCAGGTGGCCGACCTCGACGCGCAGCCCCGGCCGCAGCGACCGGAGGCGCGCGCAGAGCGCGGCGACGGTCGCCGCGTGCCGTGGGTCGCGGCTGCCGTGGGCGATGACGAGGAGAGTGGGACGTGCGCTCATGGGATCAGTTCTTCACCAGGAGACCGCGGCTGCGCAGCACCCGCCGCTCGATCGGCGCGAAGATCAGCAGCTCGATGCCGATGCCGACGACGAGGATGAGGAAGATCGCGGCGAGCACCCAGGACATGTCCTGCAACTCCCGGCCCTGCTCCAGCAACTGGCCCAGACCGGTGCCCAGGTCGGGCGCGTTGACGATCAGCTCGGCCGCCATCAGCGAACGCCAGGAGAACGCCCAGCCCTGCTTCAGGCCCGCCAAGTAGCCCGGCAGCGCGGCCGGCAGCAGTACGTGCCGCACCCCGGCCAGGCCCGTCGCGCCGATGGTGCGGCCCGCGCGCAGGTAGAGCGGCGAGATCTGGTCGACGCCGGACACCAGGCCGTTGGCGATGGAGGGGACGGCGCCGAGCAGCACCACCGCGTAGATCGTGGCGTCGCTCAGCCCGAACCAGATGATCGCGGCCGGCACCCAGGCCACCGACGGCAGCGACTGCAGACCGCTCAGGATCGGCCCGATCGCGGCCCGAACGGCCTTGACCCGGGCCACGATCAGCCCGAGCACCGTACCGATCGCCACCGAGGCCACGAAGCCCAGGGCACCGCGCGAGACGCTGGTCCACACGAAGCCGAGCAGCGTGCCCTCCAGCCACTTCTGCTGCAGCGAGCGGCCGACGTCGACGGGACTGGGCAGCAGATAGTGCGGCTTGAGCTGGAGGTGGTAGGCGAGCTGCCACAGCGCCAGCACGATGACGATCGCGACGACCGGCGGGAGGGCCTTCGACGCGGCGGTCCGCAGCCACGGCTGCCGGTGCACGACGCTGGATTCCAGGGCGTCGAGCCCGGCCTCCAGACCGGCGAGGTCCGCGGCGTCACCGCCCTTGGCGGCGGTGCTGCCGGAGGCGGCCGGGTCGTCGCCGGCCCGGGTGTTCGTGGACCCGGCCCGGGTCTCAGTGCTGGCCATGGCGGCGGATCTCCCCACGCAGCTGTTCGGTGATCTCGATGGACAGGTCGGCGACCGCGGCGTCCTCGATGCGCCGCGGCTGCGGGATGTCCACCTGCCACTCGCGGGCGACCCGGCCCGGCCGGGAGGACAACAGGACCACCCGCTCGGCCAGCCGCACCGCCTCGCGGACGTTGTGCGTGACGAACAGGACCGACAGCTGCGTCTCCTGCCAGATGCGGGTCAGCTCGTCGTGCAGCACGTCCCGGGTGATCGCGTCCAGCGCCGCGAACGGCTCGTCCATCAGCAGCAGTTGACTGTCCTGGGCGAGCGCCCGGGCCATCGCCACCCGCTGGCGCATGCCGCCGGACAGCTCGTGCACCCGCTTGCCGTAGGCGCCCTTGAGACGGACGAGTTCGAGCAGCCGCTCGGCCTCGTCACGGCGCTCGGCCCGCGGCACCCCGCGCAGCCGCAGCGCAAGTTCGATGTTGCGGCCGGCGGTCAGCCACGGGAACAGCGCATGCTCCTGGAACATCAGGGCCGGTCGGCCGCCCGGCGTCTCGATGCTGCCGGCGGACGGCGCGTCCAGGCCGGCCACGAGGTTGAGCAGGGTGGACTTGCCGCAGCCGGACGCCCCCAGGAGGCAGACGAACTCGCCGGGTGCCACCTCGATGTTGATGTCGTCCAGCACGTGCTGCTGCGAGCCCGGGCGGCCGAACGACTTGGAAACGTGATCGATGCGAGCCGCGTACGGCACGGTGGTGCCCGTGTCCGCCGTGGCGGGCTGCTTGGTGAGCGTGGTGGTCGTCATCGGTGTCACCTCCTGGGGGAGTGCGGTGCTACGGGCTTACTTGCTGCCGAGACCGGCGTCGTCGACCGGCTGCTTGCCCTCGGACTTGAGGACCTTGTTCAGCAGCGTGAGGTCGTAGATGCCCTGGAGGTCCGGCTTCTTCAGCAGGCCCGCCTTGACGGCGTGGTCGGCCTCCTCCTGGAGGGTGGCGGCCAGCGGGTCGTCGGTGATGTCGATGTTCTTGAAGGCCGGGTCGAGGACGTTGGACGGCAGCGCCTTACCGGCCACCTCCGGCTCGGCGAGCTTGGCGTTGAGCGCCTTCTTCGCCGCTTCCGGGTTCGACCGGATCCAGGCGTTGGTCTTCACCGAGGCGCGCAGCACCGCCTCGACGGCCTTCGGGTGCTCCTTGAGGAACTTCTGCGAGACGATCACGTTCGTGATGACGAACTTGCCGTCCTTCCACAGCTTCTTCTCGTCCAGGATGGTCTTGCCACCCGCCGCGACCAGCTTGGAGGCGGTCGGCTCGGGCACCCAGGCACCGTCGATGGAACCCTGCTCGAAGGCGGTCGGCGTCACCTTGTTGTCGGTGCGCTGGACGGTGACGTCACCCTTGCCGGTCGTGGCGTCGACCTTGTAGCCCTTGTCCGAAAGGAAGTTGAGCAGCGCCACGTCCTGGGTGTTGCCCAGCTGCGGGGTCGCGATCTTCTTGCCCTTGAGGTCGTCCAGCCCCTTGACCTTCTTGGGGTTGACGACGAGCGAGACACCACCGGACGCCGAACCGGAGATGATCTTCAGGCTCTTGCCGTGCGACTTGGCGTAGCCGTTGATGGCGGGGGAGGGGCCGATCCAGCCGATGTCGATCGCGCCCGAGTTGAGCGCCTCGATCTCGGCGGGGCCCGCGTTGAAGAGGGAGGTCTTCACCTCGGTGCCGCCCAGCTCCTTCTGGAACCGGCCGCTCTGCAGGCCGACCAGCGGGGTGGCGTGGGTGGTGTTGCCGAAGAAGCCGAGCTTGATCTGGTCGAGCCCGTCGGTCTTGGGGCCCTTGGGGGCGACCTGGGCGGAGGTGTCCTTCTTGGCCTCGGAACCGTAACCGCAGGCGCCCAGCGCGCCGATCAGTACGGGCACGGAGACGGCGGCCGCCAGCAGGCGGTATCGAACGGCAGACACGGAGGTGGTTCCTCTCGGAGGGCCGGGAACTACGCGCCCTTTAAGGCGCGCCCGGCGGAGCTGTGGATCTTCGGAAAGGGGGCGTGGGGGGTACGGAGTCGAGCATCGTCAGCACACACATCGGCCGACTCCGCCCTGTCCGCTCCCCAGGGCGCCGCTGCCGATGCGGCCGCCCTCCTTGGCGAAGGTCGAGAACACGTCCTTGGTCATGCTCAGAAGTCCCATCCGTCGTCGTCGGTCCCGTCGGCCGGCGCCGCCTCGGCGGCCGCCTCCGCGAACGCGTTGCCCGCCATCCCGGCGGTCAGCGTCGTCCCGTCCGCCGGGTCGATCAGCAGGAACGAACCGGTGCGCCGGGAGTCCGCGTACGCGTCCAGGGCCAGCGGCTCGGCCGTCCGGACCACCACCCGGCCGATGTCGTTGGCGGCCAGCTCACCGGGCGCCGGGTGCTGCGAGAGGTCGTCCAGCGTCAGCCGGGACGGGATGTCCTTGACGATCGCCTTGACGGTGCGGGTGGTGTGCTTGAGCAGCACACGCTGTCCGACGGTCAGCGGACGGTCCGCCACATGGCACACGGTCGCCTCGATGTCCTGCGTGGTGGCCGGCGCGGCCGCGGTCGGGGCGATCAGATCACCGCGCGAGACGTCGATGTCGTCGGCGAGCCGGACGGTCACCGACTGCGGCGCCCAGGCGACGTCCACGGCATCCCCGAGCGCGTCGATCCCCTCGATGGTGCTCGTACGCCCCGAGGGCAGCACGGTCACGGCGTCGCCGACGCGCAGCACACCGGCGGCGATCTGGCCCGCGTAACCGCGGTAGTCGGGGTGCTCGGCGGTCTGCGGCCGGATCACGTACTGCACCGGGAAGCGGGCCGGGTCGTCCGACGGGTCGGCGACCACCGGCACGGTCTCCAGGTGCTCCAGCACCGTCGGGCCGCCGTACCAGTCCATGTTGGCCGACGGGGACACCACGTTGTCGCCGGCCAGCGCGGAGATCGGGATCGCGGTGATCTCCGGGACGCCCAGCGAGCCCGCGTAGGTCGTGAACTCCTCGGCGATCGCGGCGAACACGGACTCCTCGTAGCCGACCAGGTCCATCTTGTTGACGGCCAGGACGACGTGCGGGACGCGCAGCAGGGCGGCGACCGCGGCGTGCCGGCGGGTCTGCTCGACCACGCCGTTGCGGGCGTCGACCAGCACCACGGCCAGCTCGGCGGTGGAGGCGCCGGTGACCATGTTGCGGGTGTACTGCACGTGCCCCGGGGTGTCCGCCAGGATGAACCGGCGGCGCGGCGTGGCGAAGTAGCGGTAGGCGACGTCGATGGTGATGCCCTGCTCACGCTCGGCGCGCAGCCCGTCGGTCAGCAGCGCCAGGTCCGGCGTCTCCTGCCCGCGGCCCAGCGAGGCCCGCTCGACGGCCTCCAGCTGGTCGGCCAGCACCGACTTGGAGTCGTGCAGCAGCCGGCCCACCAGCGTGGACTTGCCGTCGTCGACGGAACCGGCGGTGGCGAAACGCAGCAGCGAGGTGGCGCCGGCGTCCACGACACCGGTGGCGGCATTGGTGGTGCTCATGGTTAGAAGTACCCCTCGCGCTTGCGGTCCTCCATGGCGGCCTCGGACATCTTGTCGTCGGCCCTCGTCGCGCCCCGCTCGGTCAGCCGGGACGCGGCGATCTCGGCGATCACCTTCTCGATGGTGTCAGCGTCCGAATCGACGGCACCGGTGCAGGACATGTCGCCGACGGTGCGGTAGCGCACCAGACGGGTCTCGACCGTCTCGCCGTCCTTCGGGCCGCCCCACTCGCCCGGCGCCAGCCACATACCGCTGCGGCCGAAGACCTCGCGCTCGTGCGCGTAGTAGATGGCGGGAAGTTCGATCTTCTCCCGGGCGATGTACTGCCAGACGTCCAGCTCGGTCCAGTTGGACAGCGGGAAGACCCGGACGTGCTCACCCGGCGAGTGCCGGCCGTTGTAGAGCTGCCACAGCTCCGGGCGCTGCCGGCGCGGGTCCCAGCCACCGAACTCGTCGCGCAGCGAGAACACCCGCTCCTTGGCGCGCGCCTTCTCCTCGTCCCGGCGGCCGCCGCCGAAGACCGCGTCGAAGCGGTTCTTCTCGATGGCGTCCAGCAGCGGCACGGTCTGCAGCGGGTTACGGGTCCCGTCGGGGCGTTCGCGCAGCTCACCGCGGTCGATGAAGTCCTGCACGGACGCCACGTGCAGCCGCAGCCCGTGCCGTTCGACGGTGCGGTCGCGGTAGTCGAGGACCTCGGGGAAGTTGTGCCCGGTGTCGACGTGCAGCAACGAGAACGGCACCGCGGCCGGCGAGAACGCCTTCAGCGCCAGGTGCAGCATGACGATGGAGTCCTTGCCGCCGGAGAACAGGATCACCGGCCGCTCGAACTCGCCCGCCACCTCGCGGAAGATGTGCACCGCCTCGGACTCCAGCGCGTCCAGGTGCGACAGCGCGTACGGGGAGTCGCCCTCGTGCCCCGGGCCGGTCTCGGTGATGGAAGCAGCCGTGGTCACGCCAGTCCCCTTTCGGTGAGCAGCTCGTACAGCGCCGCGGCGGACTCCTGCACGGTCTGGGTGTGCGACTCGATGCGCAGATCGGGCGACCCGGGAGCCTCGTACGGGTCGTCCACGCCGGTCAGCCCGGAGATCTCGCCGGCCGCCTGCTTGGCGTACAGGCCCTTCACATCGCGCTCGGAGCACACCTCGACGGGGGTCGCCACATGCACCTCCAGGTACGCGGTGCCCTCGGTCTGGTGGCGCTTGCGCACCGCCTCGCGGCTGTCCGCGTACGGCGCGATCACCGGCACCAGCGCCTTGACGCCGTTGCTGGCCAGCAGTTCGGCGACGAAGCCGATCCGCTGGACGTTGGTGTGCCGGTCCTCGCGGGTGAAGCCGAGGCCCGCGGAGAGGAACTCGCGGATCTCGTCCCCGTCGAGCACCTCGACGCGGTGGCCCTCGCCGCGCAGCTTGCCGGCCAGCTCGCGCGCGATGGTCGTCTTGCCCGCGCTCGGCAGACCGGTCAGCCAGATCGTGGCGCCCGTCATGGATATCTCCTGATGCCTCGTCATCCGTGCAGCCCGCACTCGGTCTTGTTGCTCCCGGCCCAGCGGCCGGCCCTGGCGTCCTCGCCCGCCAGCACCCGCCGGGTGCAGGGCGCGCAGCCGACGGAGGCGTAGCCGTCCGTCAGCAGCGGGTTGGTGAGCACACCGTGCTCGGCCACGTACGCGTCCACGTCGGCCTGCGTCCAGCGGGCGATCGGCGAGACCTTCACCTTCTGCCGCTTGGCGTCCCAGCCGACGACCGGGGTGTTCGCCCGGGTCGGCGACTCGTCCCGGCGCAGCCCGGTCGCCCACGCGTCGTACCCGGTCAGGCCCTCTTCGAGCGGCTTGACCTTGCGCAGGGCGCAGCACAGGTCCGGGTCGCGGTCGTGCAGCTTCGGCCCGTACTCGGCGTCCTGCTCGGCCACCGTCTGACGGGGCGTCAGGGTGATGAGGTTGACGTCCATCACCTCGGCGACCGCGTCCCGGGTCCCGATCGTCTCGGGGAAGTGGTAGCCGGTGTCCAGGAAGACCACGTCCACGCCCGGGAAGGCCCGCGAGGCCAGGTGCGCGACGACCGCGTCCTCCATGGAGGAGGTGACGCAGAAGCGCGGACCGAAGGTCTCGGCGGCCCAGGTGAGGATCTCCAGGGCGGACGCGTCCTCCAGGTCGCGGCCCGCCTGCTCGGCGAGCTGCTGAAGATCGGTAGCGGTGGTCACGACGTACCTCCGTCAGTGGCAGGGGAGGGGGCGGAAGCCCCGGGGGCCAGCAGCCCCAGGAACTTCAGCCGGAACGCACGGCTGCAGGACCGGCATTCCCATGCGCCGTGGCCCTCCTCGGAGGGCCGCAGGTCCTCGTCCCCGCAATACGGGCAGTAGAACGGCGCGGCACGTTCACTCACTTCAGCGCACCCTCTTCCGCCCGAGCGGCCCAGGTGGCGAAGCGCTCGCCGTCCTCGCGCTGCTCCTGGAAGTTGCGCAGCACCCGCTCGACGTAGTCGGGGAGTTCGTCGGCGGTGACCTTCAGGCCGCGGACCTTGCGGCCGAAGCCGGGCTCCAGGCCCAGTGCGCCGCCCAGGTGCACCTGGTAGCCCTCGACCTGATTGCCGTCCTCGTCCAGGACCAGCTGGCCCTTGAGACCGATGTCCGCGACCTGGATGCGGGCGCAGGCGTTGGGGCAGCCGTTGAGGTTGATGGTCAGCGGCTCGTCGAAGTCCGGGAGGCGGCGCTCCAGTTCGTCGATCAGGGACGCGCCGCGGCCCTTGGTCTCCACGATCGCCAGCTTGCAGAACTCGATGCCGGTGCAGGCCATCGTGCCGCGGCGGAACGGCGAGGGGTTGACCTGGAAGTCCAGCGCCTCCAGGCCCGCGACCAGCGCGTCGACCTGGTCCTGCTCGACGTCGAGGATGATCATCTTCTGCTCGACGGTGGTGCGCAGGCGGTCCGAGCCGTGCGCGGCGGCGAGTTCGGCGATCTTCGTGAGGGTGGCGCCGTCGACCCGGCCGACGCGCGGGGCGAAGCCCACGTAGAAGCGGCCGTCCTGCTGCCGGTGCACGCCGACGTGGTCACGCCACTTCTGGACCGGCTCCTCGGGCGCCGGGCCGTCGATCAGCTTCCGGTTCAGGTACTCGTCCTCCAGCACCTGGCGGAACTTCTCGATTCCCCAGTCGGCGACCAGGAACTTCAGCCGGGCGCGGGTGCGCAGGCGGCGGTAGCCGTAGTCACGGAAGATGCCCACCACACCGGCCCAGACGTCCGCGACCTCGTCCAGCGGGACCCAGGTGCCCAGCCGCTGGGCGAGCTTGGGGTTGGTGGACAGTCCGCCGCCGACCCACAGGTCGAAGCCCGGGCCGTGCTCGGGGTGGACGACACCGACGAACGCCACGTCGTTGATCTCGTGGACCACGTCCTGCACCGGGGAACCGGAGATCGCGGTCTTGAACTTGCGCGGCAGGTTGGAGAATTCCTTGCTGCCGATGTAGCGCTCGTGGATCTCGTCCACGGCCGGGGTGCCGTCGATGATCTCGTCCTCGGCGATACCGGCCACCGGGGAGCCGATGATCACGCGCGGGCAGTCGCCGCAGGCCTCGGTGGTGGACAGCCCGACGCCCTCCAGCTTCTCCCAGATGGCGGGGACGTCCTCGATCCGGATCCAGTGCAGCTGGATGTTCTGCCGGTCGGTGATGTCCGCGGTGCCACGGGCGTACTGCTCGGAGACCTCACCGATGGCCCGCAGCTGGGCGACCGTCAGCCGGCCGCCGTCGATCCGGACCCGCAGCATGAAGTACTTGTCGTCCAGCTCCTCCGGCTCCAGGACCGCGGTCTTGCCGCCGTCGATCCCGGGCTTGCGCTGGGTGTAGAGGCCCCACCAACGCATGCGCCCGCGCAGGTCGTTGGGGTCGATCGAGTCGAAGCCGGCCTTGGAGTAGATCGTCTCAATGCGTGTCCGCACATTGAGACCGTCGTCGTCCTTCTTGAACTGCTCGTTTCCGTTGAGCGGCGTGAAATGACCTACGGCCCACTGGCCCTCGCCGCGGTGGCGTCCGGCCTTGCGGCGGGTCGAAGCGGCAGCGGGTCGGTCGGGGGAGGCGGCCATGGGTGTACGTCCTTCTAGGCGGGCTCAAGGGGTCGGGACCGGCGCCCGACGCCCATGCTGACCTGCGCAGACATACCGAAGCGCGGCGCGTGGGCGACGCGTCGGCGACAGCTGCGGGTCAAAGGGGGTCCGGGCGCGTCCGCGACGATGGGGACGGCGGGTGAATCGGTGGTGCCGGGAGCTGTCCAGGGCCATCGGCCCCGGCTGGGAACAGCCTCAGCCCGCCCGACAAATGGCGCTGGACATGCGGCCGAGGTCGACGTGCCGCCGACTCACCAAGGCAATTCCAGCTCTGGACATGACGGAAGCGTGGCACGCCGCTCTCCGGCCAGTCCACCGCTATCCAGGATTTGGACACCCCAGTCCCGTTTGGTGAGACGGAGTGAGGTCGGTCACTCTCCGGCCGGCTGCTGCGGCAGAGGCGCGAGCGGTCCGGCGCCCGGCCACGGGCCCGGCGCCGGCTCATCGGGCTCCTCGGTCACCGTGGTGTCGTACACCCGGAAGCCGCGGCGCTCATAGTTGGCCATCGCATGCTCACCGTCCAGGGTGCAGGTATGCAGCCAGACCCGCTTCGTCGGCGGCTGCGCCGGCCACCGTTCGCCCAGGTCCCAGGCCCGCTCGATGCCGTACGTCAGCAGATGGCCACCGATCCGGCGACCCCGGAAGGCCGGTATCAGGCCGAAGTAGACGATCTCCACCGAACCGTCCGGGGTGGCCGCCAGCTCGACGAACCCGGCGGGGGTGCCGCGCTCGTACGCCACCCAGGTCTCGGTCCCCGGGCGTCCCAGGTGCTCCGCCCACTGCGCATGCGACCACGGCAGCCGGTCGGTCCAGGTGACGTCCCCGCCCACCGCCGTATAGAGGAAGCGGCTGAATTCCGGCGAAGGCACCTCGGCCCGGACGATCCGGACGCCCTGCTCGGCGGGCGGTACCTGTCCGGGGGCCAGATCGGCGCGCGACGTCTGTTCGAGGTACCAGGTGGTGACCGAGATGCTCATGCGGCCAGCACATCACACCGGGGGGCGGGGGACGGAGCCGGGCGGAGCCGGGTGGGCCGGGCCCGCGGGGGAGGGGGCAGGGGAGAGGGGGAGGGGAGGGCGTAGGGGAGGGGGCGTTCGGTGGCTCGGTGTTCCGGATGGTGAGACGGTGGTTCGCATCGTGGGGGATACGGCACCGGAGGGTGCCTGTCGGGGACGGTGCCTGTCCGGGACGGTGCCTGTCCGGGAGGGGGCCTGTCCGAAAGGGGGCTGTCCGAGACGGCGCCTTCCCGGGACGGTGCCTTCCCGGGGTTCGCCCGTCCTCACAAGCTCCCGGTCATCCTGGCGAAGACCACCACATTGCCCGTGTAGCCGGACCCCGCCGCGTACGCACCGCCGCAGGTCAGCACGCGCAGCTCGGGGCGCCCGGTGCTGCCGTAGACCTTACGGGCGGGGAAGTCGCGCTTGTCGAAGATCCGGACGCCGTAGACCTCGAAGACCGCGGTCCGGCCGTCCGCACGGATCACCCGGATCGTGCTGCCCTTCGCCAGGCGGCCCAGCCCGTAGAAGACCGCGGGGCCGTTGTGGGTGTCGACGTGCCCGACGAGGACGGCGGTGCCCCGCTCCCCCGGGGCGGGCGCGTCCGCGTACCAGCCCGCCAGATTGGGGTTGCCGTCCGGTGGTGCCTCGATCCAGCCGTCCTTGTCCAGGCCCAGCGGCAGCACCGGCGCGGACACCGCGAGCGACGGGATGTCGACCTCGGCCGGGGCCGAGCGGGGCAGCGGCGCGGCCGCGGGGCCGCCCGCGCCACCGGGCACCACCGAGGTGGCGGCCCCCGGCTGCGGCGGCCCGTCCGGGTCGTCCGACAGCCCCTGCCGCAGCATCCCGAACCCCACCAGCCCGGCCAGCGCGAGCACCCCCCACCGCGGCCGACGCGCGACCGCGGCAGCCTCCCCCGCGGCCGCCTCCGGCGGAACCGTCGGGCTCATCGCTCACCTCCCGCACGCGGTGACCACCACCTGCATCTGACCCGGTCGGCACGCTAGGCCGTGCCCGGCCGGGGGGCGACACCGGACGACCGAACGGGTGGCGGTGCCGGGCCCGGTGCCGGTGCCGGGTCCAGGCCGGTCATGCGGGAGTCCGGGTCGGGCCCGGTCACGCGGGAGTTGCAGGACCGGGCCCGGTCGCGCGGGAGTCCCGGGCCGGGGACGATCACGCGGGAGACCTGAGCCGGGCGTCGGTGTGACCGGGCCGGGGACGGCCATGCGGGAGTCCGGGTCGGGCATGATCACGTCGCGGCCCGGGCCGGGCAGGTCACGCCGGGCCGAACACCGCGTCGGCGAGGCGCTCGACCTGGTCGGCGTCGGGCGACCAGCAGTAGAGCATCACCTCGTCCGCGCCGATCGCCCGGAAGGCGGCCACCGCCTCGCGGATCGCCGCCGGGGTGGTGAGCAGCCCCTTCACGACATGCTCCACGTAGTCGCCGGGGCTGTAGTACGCGTGCAGTTCGCGGCGGGCGCGGTCGAGCGTCTCCTCGGGGCCGAGGGCCGCGTTGACCTGGGCCAGCAGCCGCGGCCGGCCGTCGCGTCCGGCCCGCGACCAGGCCGCCTCCACGTTCCGGAACAGCCCGTCCATGTGCTGCGGGGGCAGCGCGGCCCCGAGGAAGCCGTCGCCCCAGCGGGCCACGCGTTCCATCACGGCCGGCACGAAGCCGCCGAAGAGCACCTCGGGCCCACCGGCCCGGGCCGGCGCAGGGCCGACCGGGCCGACGTCCGCGGAGAGCGGCTCACCGGCCCAGAGGCGCCGCAGGGTCGCCAGCTGCGCGTCGAGCCGCCGGCCGCGGCCGCGGAGGTCGACACCGGCGGCCTGATAGTCGTCGTCCCGGCCGCCGAGACCGATGCCGAGGGTGAAGCGGGAACCGGAGAGCAGATCGAGCGTGGCGGCCTGTTTGGCGAGCAGCGCGGTGCGGTGCAGCGGGGCGAGCAGCACCTCGGTCTGCAGCCGGATCCGGGAGGTGGCACCGGCCAGGGTGGCCAGCGTGATCAGCGGCTCCGGGTTGCTGAACACCAGCCGGTCGAGCAGGGCGAGGGTGGTGAACGGGGTGGCTTCGGCGCGCCGGGCCCAGCTCAGCAGCTGTGCGGGGTCGCCGATGGGAAGGCCGAGTCCTACGGACAAGGGAGTCCTCCAGAAGGAAGGGCGCCCGCCGGCCGACGCGCACGCCGCCGGCGCGCGCGTCGTGCGGGCAGGCACGATCGCGGATCGTCGTTGTCGCCCACTCATTCGGCCGCGCGTACGTAACGCGCCGGCTGCTCCCGTTCTGCGACGTCCTTCTGGAGAGCTGAAGTCAGAGTGCGCCCACTTTAGGACGGGCGAGGGCGGGGCCGCATCCGGTTTTCCGCCGCGGCGAACTCGCCTTTCCGCCGCGGTGAACTCGCCTTTCCGGCCTGCGCGTTCACCACCGACCAGGGGCGCGCACCCCTTGGAGCCGCCGCCTCAGGAGGTCAGCCACCCGCACCGACCGCCCGGCCGTAGGAGGTCTGCCACCTCCGCCCGACCGCCCGGCCGTAGGAGGTCTGCCACCTCCGCCCGACCGCCCCGCTATAGGAGGTCTGCCGCCTCCGCCCGGCCGTCGTCTCAGGCCGTCTGCCATCGCGCCCCGACCGCCGTCTTGGGAGGTCTGCTGCCCTGCCCGACCGTCGTCTCAGGTCGACTGCCACCCCGCCCAACCGCCCCGCGACAGGAGGTCTGCTGCCCCCCGCCCGACCGCCGCCTCAGAACGTCTGCCAACCCTGCCGGGCCGCCGCTGTCAGAACGTCTGACGCCCCGCCGGGCGGTCGCCGTCAGAACGTCTGCCGCCCCCGCCGGGCCGCCGCCACCGCCGGCGCCAGCGAGTGCGGCAGCAGCCGCCCGGTCCGTGCCGGCAGCCGCAGCTCCACCTCCACCCCCTCGGCGAAGCGGTACGGCCGGTGGGCCAGCACGCTCCCCAGATGGCGACGCAGCCGGGACAGCTCGGCGCGCACCGTCACCGTACGGCCGGCGTCCCCGAAGAGGTCCTGGGCCAGCTCGGCCGCGGTGCGCCCCTGCGGCTGCGCGGCCAGCACGAAGAGCAGCTCGGCATGGCGCGGCGACAGCTCGTGCGACCAGCTGCCGGCCGGCCCGCTGACCGTGATCGTCGAACCGTCCCGCCGACTGACGTCCAGTACGACCCGGGTCGGCGCCGATTCCCGCTCCGCCCGCCCGACCCGGATCAGCCAGCCGCCCGGCAGCGGCTCCAGGGCGCACATGCCGTAGCGCGGCAACCACAGCGGCCCGGCCTCCGGCGCCCTCGGCAGCGCCACCCGGTCCGGCGGCGTCAACCCCGTCACGCCCACGACCCAGCCGTTCGGATCGACGACCAACGCCTGACCGCCCAGCCGCGCCAGCACCGGCGCCGCGCTCGACCGCAGCCGCTCCAGGGCCCGGTGGTGCCGGGTGCGCAGCTCACCCTCGGCGAGCCGGGCGACCGCGGACACCAGCGAGAGCGTGGTGGGGTGGAAGGCGTGGGCCGGGCCGCTGACGTCCACGGTGCCCAGCAGCCGCCCGTCCCGCGGGTCGTGCAGCGGCGCCGCGGCACAGGTCCACTGATGGTGACTGCGTATGAAGTGCTCGGCGGAGTGCACCAGCACCGGGCGGCGGGCCACCAGGGCGGTGCCGATGGCGTTGGTGCCGACGACCTGCTCCGTCCAGTCGGCGCCCTTGTCGAAGCCGAGCCGGTCGGCCATCCGCCGTACCGGCGCGCTGCCCTCCCGCCACAGGACCCGGCCTTCGGCATCGGTGACGACCATGATCTGCTGCGCGGCGTCGGCGGCCGCCAGCAGCCCCTCGTTCAGCACCGGCAGCACCGGCGCCAGCTGCGACTTCTGCCGTCGGTGCTCCAACTCGGCGACGGGCAGCGGTTGTTGGGGCGGTTCGGCGTCCGGGTCGACACCGGAGTCCAGCGCCCGGCGCCAGGATTCGCCGATCACCGCGCGGGGGGATTCGGCCGGTCCGCCGGCCGCCCCGCCGGCGAGCGTGGCCTCGCGGGCGGTGGCGAGCCGGCGGGCGGTGGCGCGGATCTCCTGAGCCGACCAGACGGCGCTGTCGATCGTGCTGTCGCTCACGCTGCTCTCCGTTGTGCACTGTCCCCTGGGGGGTGACCCCCCGATCATGCCGGGGCTCACGGGTCCACGGGTTCGCGGGGTCACGGGTCGGCCCGACCCGGGGGGAGGCACCCTCCGGGCCCGTACGCCCATCGTGCCGTCACCAGCCTTCCGCCGAGGGCCCATTGCCCACATCGGCATCCGGGATGTGCTGCTATCGGGCGTCCATGGAGTGCTGTTATCGGGCGTTCCGGGACTGCTGTTGTCGAGCGTGCGGGAGGTGCGGCCGTCGGCGTGCGAGAGGTGCGGCCGTCGGCATCCGGGAGGTGCAGCCACCGCACCGGGGAGGCGCAGTCATGGGCACCCGGGACGTGCGAGTCATGGGCACCCGGGAGGCGCCGCGTCGGCATCGGGGAAGTGCACCCATCGGGACCAGGAGTGCAACGCACTGCAACCGTTGTGGCCTATGACGGGTAACCGGGACTCTGTGCCGGAGCGGCCGATGGCATCTCGCCACCGCGGATTCGCCGGTCACCCGTCGGAGAACCCGCCGGTTGTCGCCGGGGATCCCATCGGCCGCCGCGCGACGTCGGCACGGTGCGGGGAGGGGGCTCCATGGTGGCCGCTGCTCCGCGCGTCGTGGTGATCGGAGCGGGTGAGGGGGGACGAAGGGCACGGGCCGCCCGACTGGCCGGCCATTACGGGATACCCCTGCTGCCCGCCGTGGACATCCTGATCCAACGTCAGTCACCGCCCATCGACGGTTATGTGATCGACAGTCCGCCACAACTGCTCGACCGGGTTGCCGGGGTCGGTGGTCTGCTGTCCGTACTGGGCCTCGCCGACCTCGTCGTTCTGCTGCCCGGGCCGGGACGGAACGGCACGGACGAGACCTGCCGCGTGCTGCGCTACTGCGAGGCGCGCGGGGCGCTGCTGACCATAGGGGCGGACACCCCCGACGACGAGATCATCCTGGTCATCGACGCGGCACTGCGCGGGCGCGGCGACCCGGAAGGCCCACCCGGGACGCCCTGGCGGCCCTGAGACCGGGAGCGGTGCCGAGTCGGCGCGGCACCGCTCCCCGACCGGCGCGGCGGCGGCTTCCCCCTGTCCCCGTCCCTTCGCGAGGCCACGGCCCGGAGAGACGGGGAGCCGCCGCCGCGCCGAGGTTTTGGTGGACCGGGTCGAGGGGAGGGCGCGGGGGCCGGGGGAGACCGGCTCGCCGCGGCGTCGCCGCGAGACGGTCAGCGCCCGCCCTTGGTCGCCGCGAGACGGTCAGCTCCCCTGGTCGCCGCGAGGCCCTTCGAGGCCCTTAAGGGGCGGCCGAACGGATCCCGTAGGGGACACAAACGCCCCCTGCGGGGCCACAACGAGGGGACGGCGAGGGATATTCCCGGGCACGAGGACGAAGGAGATTCCCGGGCACGACGGCGAGGGAGATTCACGACGGTGACGGATATTCGCCAGCCCAGGCGCATGAGGTGCCGTTCTCAGCAATCCAGTACCGGTCGTGAGCGCTCCACCACCGCTGCCAGGTCCAGCGTGTGGGGCAGTGTGCCGAAGGCCGCGCCGGAGTCGCCGCCCAGGCGGGAGGCGCAGAAGGCGTCGGCGACCGCGGGCGGAGCGTGGCGCACCAGCAGCGAGCCCTGGAGCACCAGTGCCATCCGCTCCACCAGGCGGCGGGCCCGGGCCTCGATGCCCTCCAGGTCGGCGAGTTCGGTGAGCATCCCCTTGATCGCCCGGTCCAGCCGGTGGTCCGCGCCGCGCGCCGTACCGATCTCGGTCAAGTACGCGTCCAGCGCCCCCGGTTCGCGTCGCAGGGCGCGCAGTACATCCAGCGCCTGGATGTTGCCCGAGCCCTCCCAGATCGAGTTCAGCGGTGCCTCGCGCAGCAGCCGCGGCATCCCGGACTCCTCGACGTAGCCGTTGCCGCCCAGGCACTCCAGCGCCTCGGCCACCACCGGCGTACAGCGCTTGGTCACCCAGTACTTCGCCGTCGGCACCGCCAGCCGCAGCAGCTGCCGGTCCTGTTCGGTGCCGCCGTCGTACGCCGCCGCCAGCCGCAGCGCGAGCGTGGTCGCCGCCTCCGACTCCAGTGCCAGGTCGGCCAGTACGTTGCGCATCAGCGGCTGGTCGGTCAGCCGGCGGCCGAACGCCTCGCGGTACGCGGTGTGGTGCAGCGCCTGCGCCACCGCCTGCCGCATCACCGCCGCCGACGCGCTGACGCAGTCCAGCCGGGTGGCCGCGACCATCTCGATGATCGTCGCCACCCCGCGCCCCTCCTCGCCGACCCGGCGCGCCCACGTCCGCCCGTCGAACTCGACCTCCGCCGAGGCGTTCGACCGGTTGCCGAGCTTGTCCTTGAGCCGCTGGATGCGGAAGGAGTTGCGGGTGCCGTCCGGCAGCACCCGTGGCAGCAGGAAGCAGGTCAGCCCACCCCCAGCCGCCGGCCGGGACGTGTCCCCCGGCACCTGGGCCAGCACCAGGAACGCGTCGGACATCGGTGCCGAGCAGAACCACTTGTGCCCGGTCAGCACGTACTCACCGGGGGCCGACAGCGGTTCGGCGCGGGTGGTGTTGGCGCGTACGTCACTGCCGCCCTGCTTCTCCGTCATGGCCATGCCCGCCAGCGCGCCGCCCTTCTCGGCGGCCGGCCGCAGCTCCTGCTCGTAGATCCACGAGGTCAGCAGCGGCTCCCACTCGGCGGCCAGCTCCGGCTCGTGGCGCAGCGCGGGCACCGCCGCATGGGTCATCGACAGCGGGCAGCCGTGGCCCGCCTCGGCCTGGGTCCACACGATGAAGCCCGCGGTGCGGCGCAGATGGCCGTCCGGCCGCGACCAGGCGTCGTTCAGCCCGGCGCCGACGGCGTGGCCCAGCAGCCGGTGCCAGGCCGGGTGGAACTCCACCTCGTCGATCCGGTGGCCGTAGCGGTCGTGGGTGCGCAGCACCGGGGGATGGGCGTTGGCCTGCTCACCCCACTGCTGCGCGTGCGCCGAGCCGGCGGCTTCCCCCAGCCGGCCCAGTTCCTGGCGGACCTCGTCCAGCCGGTCGGCCGCGATGTACCGGGTGATGCCCTCGGTGAGGGCCGGGTCGCTCGCGAAGACGTCGTATCCGACCAGCGGCGGGGGCTGGTTCGTGACCGTGTGAGTGGTGGCTGCCATGCAGATACGGTAAGGAGGTGCAGCCGGAGAACGAACCAACCGAGCGACCCGCGGGCCGTCTGACCAGGGCCCGTGTGCTCTACCGCAACGTCTCCACGCGCCGGCTGGCCTGGCTGCTGCTCAAGGACATCGTCCACTCCTGCATGACCTACCGCGTCACCGGATTGGCCGCGGAGGCGGCGTTCTGGTGCCTGCTGTCGTTGCCGCCGCTGATCCTCGGGCTCCTCGGCGTGATCGGCTACACGCAGACCTGGATCGGGCACGACACCCTCGACAACATCCGGCAGCACATCCTCGGTGTGGCCGGCACGGTGCTCTCCGACAAGGGCGTGGACGAGATCGCCCGGCCGCTGCTGAACGACGTCTTCACCGGCCGCCGCCCGGACGTCATCTCGCTCGGCTTCGCCATCGCCCTGTGGTCCGGCTCCCGCGCCCTGAACGTCTTCGTCGACACCATCACGATCATGTACGGGCTCGACGGCCGCCGCGGCATCGTCAAGACGCGGCTGCTGTCGTTCGCGCTGTACCTCGCCGGGCTGCTGGTCGGCGCGGTCGCGCTGCCGCTGATGGTGGCCGGGCCGGACGCCGTGGTGAGCCTGGTGCCGGCCAGTGAGCATGTCGTCCGGGCGCTGTACTGGCCGGTCGTGCTGCTGCTGTCGGTCGCCTTCCTCACCACCCTCTACCACCTCTCCGTGCCCGTCCGGTCGCCCTGGCCGGAGGACATTCCCGGGGCGGTGGTGGCGCTCGGCATCTGGTTGCTGGGCAGTTTCCTGCTGCGGCTGTACCTGGTCTCGACGGTCGAGGGGCCCACGATCTACGGCTCGTTGGCGGCGCCCGTCGCGGTGCTGCTGTGGATCGGCGTCTCGGCCTTCGCGGTGCTGGTCGGGGCTGCGATGAACGCCTCCTTGGACCGGGTCTGGCCGTCGGCCGCCACCGCCGAGGCGCGCGAGGAGATGGCGCGGCGGATGGCGGAGAAGGTGGCGGAGAAGCGGGATGTGGAGTCGGGGAAGCGGGACACGGAGTCGGAGAAGCGGGACGCGGACGGCCCGGAGGGGCCGGAGGGGCCGGAGAACAGGTGACGGGCAGCGGGTGAGGGGCAGCCGGTGACGGACATCGGGTAGCGGGTATCGCGTAACAGCCTTACCCGTTCGAACCATTGACACCTCCCCGGATGGGCGCCGATGATCCTGGCCCACGAGCGAACGAAAGTTCACTAGGCGAACGGCTCTCCCCCCTGGAAAGCTCGAAGGATCGAGTTTTCGACGGTCCGGTGGTCCGGTGGTCCATTCGCCGCTTTCCGAAGACGAGGTGCCCATGTCGCCCATGCCACCCACGCCACCCACCGCTCCGCGCCATACCTTCCGCTCCGTCGCGCCCGTCCTGGCGCTGTGCTGGCTCGCCGTCTTCTTCGAGGGGATGGACGTCAACGTGTACGGCGCCGTCATGCCGCGGATGCTCGACGATCCCGGGCTCGGCCTCGGCCCTGCCACGGCCGGCACCATCGGCAGTTGGACCACCCTCGGCATGCTGGTCGCCGCGCTCGTCATCGGGCCCGTCACCGACCGCCTCGGCCGCCGCCCGGTCCTCGCCGTCAGCGTCGCCCTCTTCTCCGTCGGCTCGGCGATCTGCGCGCTCTCCGGCACGCCCGTGCCGTTCGGCGCCGGACGCTTCCTGGCCGGCCTCGGCTTCGGCTCCCTGCTGCCCATCTGCCTGTCCATGGTGCTGGAGTTCGCCCCGCCGCGCCGGGCCGCACTGGCCACCGGCCTGCTGATGACCTCGTACCACGTGGGCGGCATGGTCGCGACCGGCCTCGGGCTGACGCTCGCCCCCGCGTTCGGCTGGCGCTCGCTCTTCTGGGCCGGTGTGCTGCCCGCGCTGATCGCCGTCCCGCTGCTGCTGCGCCTGCTGCCGGAATCCCCCGGTGTGCTGCTCGCCAAGGGCCGTACCGCTGAGGCCGAGGCGATCGCCGACCGCTACGGCATGGTCCGCCCCACCCCCGCCGACGCCCCGGCTCCCGGAACCGGCGGTCGTCCGTCCGCCGTCCTGGCCCTCTTCCGCCCCGGCGCCCGCTGGGCCACGCCGCTCCTCTGGCTCGCCTCGTTCTGCGGACTGCTGCTGGTCTACGGCGTCGGCACCTGGCTGCCCCAGATGATGCGCGCCTCCGGATACGGCCTCGGTTCCTCGGTCAGCTTCCTGCTCGTCATCAACATCGGTGCCGTCGTCGGCATGTTCATCGCCGGCCGCACCGCCGACCGCTACGGCCCGGTGCGGGTCTCCGCCCTCTGGTTCCTGCTCACCGCCGCCGGCGCCCTGCTCCTGAGAGCACATCTGCCGCTCGCCCTCACCTACGCCGTGGTCGCGGTCACCGGTATCTGGCTCTTCAGTGCGCAGGTGATGGTCTACGCGGCCGCCGACCGGGTCTACCCGTCCGCCGACCGCGCCACCGGCATCGGCTGGGTCACCGGCATCGGCCGCACCGGCGCCGTGGTCGGCCCCTGGCTGGGCGGCATCCTCGCCGCCGGCGGCAACGACCAACTCGGCTTTGTCGCCTTCGCGTTGGCGGGTCTGGTGGGCGCCCTCGCCATCAGCCTGGTGCCGATGGCCCGCCGCATCGGCAGCGGGACGACCTCTCCGGCACCCGTGGGGCCGCAGGCAGGGGCACAGGCGGGGACACAGACAGGGGTGCAGGCGGAGTAGTGGAGTAGGGAGCAGCGGGGAGAGGCGGCGTGCGAGGGCGCCGGTCGTCGCTACGGGGGGCCACCACCGACAAGCCGACCACGCGATCGCCGATCATCAGCCATCGGCCACCGCCTGCCGCCCATCACCCGTCGGCCACCGCCCGCCGACCGCCAGCCACCGATCACCGCCCGCCGATCATCGACCGTCGCCCGCCTCCCCCCACCGCCCGCCGATCACCACCCCCCCCGCCCGCCAAGCACCCAAGGCCAACGGCCGAGATCAGGCAGGAGGCTCGCCGAAGTGCCTGATGCCGGTCGTTGGGTTGCCGACGAACCGCAGCGCGCGGTGGTCGAGGCCGCATACGTTCAGGAGCAGTTCCAGGGCGGCGTCCTCCTCGGGTGTCGCGCGGCCGAGCCACACCAGGACGACCTCCTGGCCGTCATGTCGGGTGAGGGCGAAGTCGATGGTCCGGATGCGGAACATGGCGAGCCGCATCGTGCCCAGGTCGTCCCAGCCGGGTTCGAGGGTCAGGCGGAGGCGGGTGGCGAGTGACTCCAGGGGCACCCGTAGGCCGGCGATCAGCCGGAAGTGTGCGGCGGCGTACTCCCATGCGCTGGTCTGGAAGGCCGGGTTGCGCTTTCCGCCCTGGTAGACGGGCGCCGCCTCCCAGTCCGGTTCAGGTGGCGGGACGGAGAGCGCCGTCACAGGACCGGGATCCGTACGTACCGGCCGGCCACCGCGAGGTCCGCCTCGATGGCGGTGGCCGTCTCGCGCAGGGCCGGGAGGATCGCGTCGCGGGTGCCGGCGGGGGTGGTGCGGCCCGCGTGGGTGGAGACGTTGACGGCGGCCACGACCTCGCCGGTGCGGTCGTGCACAGGGACGGCGAGCGAGCGCAGGCCCTCCTCCAATTCCTCGTCGACCAGGGCGTATCCGTCGGTGCGGACCTGCTGGAGGAGGGCGAGCAGGGCCTCCGGGTCGGTGACGGTGTGCCGGGTGAAGGGCCGGAGGTCGGTGAGGGACAGCCGGGCGGACACCTCGGCCGGCGGCAGACCGGCGAGCAGGGCGCGGCCCATGGACGTCGCATACGCGGGGAAGCGGGTGCCCAGGGTGATGTTGACGCCCATGATGCGCACGGTGGGGACCCGGGCGACGTACTGGATGTCGTCGCCGGAGAGGACCGCCAACGAGGCGGAGTCGTGCACCCGCTCGACCAGCGCGGCCAGATGGGGCTGTGCGATCGCCGGCAGTGTCAGGCCCGAGAGATGCGCGAAACCCAGCTCCAGCACCTTCGGCGTGAGCCGGAAGAGCTTGCCGTCGGAGGCGAGATAGCCGAGGTGCTCCAGGGTGATCAGGGCCCGCCGGGCGGTGGCCCGGGCCAGGCCGGTGGCCTCCGCGACGGCGGTGAGCGGAAGTGCCGCCCGACCGGCGCCGAAGGCGGTGAGGGTGAGCAGCCCGCGGGCCATCGATTCGACGAACTCGGGGCCCAGTTCCTGTTTGGAGGCCCGCATCCAGGAGGCATGGGAGGAGAGCCCGCCGGTGCTGGCGGTGGGAGAGGCGGCGCTCGTCGGGGGCTCCTGAGGGGCGGTCAGGGCGAGTTCCATCGCCGTGACCGTGTCGCGCAGCCGGGGGAGGACCGCACCGGGCAGCTCGGCGGCGGACAGCCGGCTGGTGTGGCTGACCACGCTGACCGCACAGACGACCCGGCCGGCGGGGTCCCGTACGGGCATCGCGACCGCGACCAGGCCCGGTTCGATGAGCTGGTCGTCCAGTGACCAGCCGGCCGCGCGGGCGGCGTCAACACGCTCCTCGAATACGACAGTTGAGGCGGCGGCGGGTGAGGAGGCCGCAGGTGAGGAGGTGGCAGGTGAGGAGGTGGCAGGTGAAGGGAAGCCTGACTCCGCCTCGTCGTGGGGGCGTGGGGGGACGGCCGGGAAGCCCGCGTCCGTCGGGTCGGCCGCGCGGCGGGCGCGCCAGCGCGCCCAGTCCGATGCGTCCCACGCGTCCGCGAACAGGGCCCCGGGCGCGCCGCGTTCGGCGGGCAGCAGATCGCCGATGCGGAAGGCGAGGGACATCGCGCGGCGGCGGGTGGCCTGGTGGACGAAGCGCACCCCGTCGCCGTCCGGGACCGCGAGCGAGACGGACTCGTCGAGTTCGTCGGCCAGCCGGTCGGCGAGTGGGCCGAGCCGGTCCGGGAGGCCGGACGCGGCGAGATAGGCGTTGCCCAGCTCCAGCAGCCGCGGCGCGAGCACCGCGTCCCGGCCCTCGACGCGTACGTAGCCGAGTCGGGCGAGGGTGCTCAGGACCCGGTCGACGGTGGAGCGGGCCAGGCCGGTGACCCGCACCAGATCGCCCACCGCCTGGCGGCCGCCGCCGGCCGACAGCTCCCGCAGCACGGTCAGGCAGCGGATCAGCGGACCCACCGCTTCCGGCGGCGCGGCCGGGGAGGACGGTGCGGTGGGGGCGGGGTGGGTCATGGCCTCTCCCTGGTGCGGTGATCTCGTCCGAACCGTACCGGGCGGACCGTTGACAGGGCCGCGGGCGGGGTCCAGACTCAGAGCGTCCTTCCATTATGAACTTAAGTTCACTACGCGAACAGGCGGCTTCCGTAGCCCGACCCGCATGAACGGCTCCTAATTTCTGGAACTCCCTGAACTGCCTGAACTACCTCAACTGCCTGAACTGCCTGAACTGCCTGAACTGCCTGAACTGACCCCGCTGTCCGGGCAACCCGGCAATCCCCATCCCTGGATCCACCCCTGGATCCACCCCTGAACCCGTCAGTGGCCCCCTAGCGCGCGCCCGCATCGTCGACAGAGGTTGGAGGACCTGGCCGATATGGCCGACATCCGTTCGTTGCACGAGGCCGTCGCGGAGCTGATCCACGACGGGGACACCGTGGCGCTGGAGGGGTTCACCCACCTCATCCCGTTCGCCGCGGCGCACGAGATCATCCGCCAGGGCCGTACCGGCCTCACGCTCGCCCGGATGACCCCCGATGTGGTCTACGACCAGCTGATCGGCGCGGGCGTGGCGGCGAAACTGGTCTTCTCCTGGGGCGGCAACCCGGGCGTCGGCTCGCTGCACCGCTTCCGGGACGCCGTCGAGAACGGCTGGCCCGGCCCGCTGGAGACCGACGAGCACAGCCACGCCGGCATGGCCAACCGCTACGCCGCGGGCGCGGCCGGGCTCCCGTTCGCCGTGCTGCGCGGCTACCGCGGCAGCGACATCCCCTCCCGTACGCCCACGGTCGCCACCGTGACCTGCCCGTTCACCGGCGAGGAACTGGCCGCCGTCGCCGCGCTCAACCCGGACGTCACGGTCATCCACGCCCAGCAGGCCGACCGGGCCGGCAACGTCCAACTGTGGGGCCTGACCGGTGTGCAGAAGGAGGCGGTGCTGGCCGCCCGGCGCGTCCTGGTGACCGTCGAGGAACTCGTCGACACCCTGGAGCCGCGCCCCGGCGGCCTCGTCCTGCCTACCTGGGTCGTCGACGCGGTCGCGGTCGTCCCCGGTGGCGCCCATCCCTCGTACGCGGCCGGGTACTCGGTCCGCGACAACGCCTTCTACCGCCGCTGGGACGGGATATCACGGGACCGGGCGGCGTTCGGCCGGTGGCTGGAGGGGATCAGAAGCGACCCCGCCACCTCTCCCGCCCCCTCTCCCACGTCAACCGCCCCCGCCACCCTGCCCGTTCCCCGACCCGCGCACGCCCGCGGGCACGCGCCCGTACTGGCTCCCGCTGCCGTCTCCGACCCCCGACCCGCGCCCGCCCCCGCGCCCCTACCGGCTCCCGCCGCCGTTCCCGATCCCGAGTCCCGACACACGCACGCCCCCGCCCCTGCCTCCGTACCGGCTCCCGCTGCTGTCCCCGATCCCGAGCGACGACCCGCACACACCCCCGCCCACCCCCACCCCCACCCCCACCCCCACCCCCACGCGCCCGCGACCGCGCCCCCGCCGGCATCCGTCCCCGCCCCGCCCTGGAGCCCCGATGAGCTCATGGAGGTCAACGCCGCCCGGGCGTTGGCCGGGGCGCGGACCTGCTTCGTCGGGATCGGGCTGCCCAGTACGGCCGCCAACCTCGCCCGCCGCACCGTCAATCCGGACCTGGTGCTGATCTACGAGTCCGGCACCATCGGCTCGAAACCGACCCGGCTGCCGCTGTCCATCGGGGACGGCGAACTGGCCGACACCGCAGACGCGGTGGTGTCCGTGCCCGAGATGTTCAACTACTGGCTGCAGGGCGGCCGGATCGACGTCGGCTTCCTCGGCGCCGCGCAGGTCGACCGGTTCGCCAACATCAACACCACCGTCGTCGACCGCGGCCCCGGCAAACCGGAGGGCCGGCTGCCGGGTGCCGGTGGCGCGCCGGAGATCGCCGCCAACTGCGGGCAGGTACTGATGGTCCTGCGGCACAGCCGCCGCAACTTCGTCGGCGCGCTGGACTTCGTGACCACCCTCGGCCACGGCAGCGGCCCCCAGGACCGCGCCGCGCTCGGACTGCCCGGCGCCGGCCCGACCGCCGTCATCACCGACCTCGGCGTACTGCGCCCCGACCCCGGCACCGCCGAGCTGGTCCTGACCGACCTGCACCCGGGCGTGACGGTCGAGCAGGTGCGCGCGGCCACCGGCTGGGACCTCAAGGAGGCCGACCGGATCGGCGTCACGGCCCCGCCCACCGCCGCCGAACTCGCCGCCCTGCGCGCCCTGAAAGCCGCCACCCCGCAGGTCACCCCTCAGACCACCCCCCAGGCCATCCCCAAGACCACCCCCCAGGGCATCCCCACATCCGGTACGCCCGGGGCGGCCGGCGCACGGAAGGACACCGCCACCCGATGATCATCGACCGGCCCCGGGACGTGTACGTCGTCGACGCCGTCCGTACCCCCTTCGGCAAATACGGCGGCGCACTCGCCGGTGCCCGTCCCGACGACCTCGCCGCGCATGTCGTCAGGGCCCTGGTGGACCGCGCGCCGGGACTGGATCCGGCCACCATCGACGACGTCTGGCTCGGCAACGCCAACGGCGCGGGCGAGGAGAACCGCGATGTGGCCCGGATGGCGGTGCTGCTCGCCGGGCTCCCGGTGTCCGTACCCGGCGTCACCGTCAACCGCCTCTGCGGCTCGGGCATGGAGGCCGTCATCCAGGCCGCCCGGGCCGTCGCGCTGGGCGACGCCTCGGTGGCCGTCGCCGGCGGCGTGGAGTCGATGAGCCGGGCGCCCTGGGTCCTGCCCAAGCCGGAACGCGCCTTCCCCGCGGCGCCGCAGACGCTGCACTCCACCACCCTGGGCTGGCGGCTGACCAACCCCAGGATGCCCGGCGAGTGGACCGTCGCGCTGGGGGAGGGAGCCGAGCTGATCGCCGACCGCGACCGGATCACCCGCGACCGGCAGGACGCCTTCGCGCTGGCCAGCCACGAGAAGGCGGCCCGGGCCCGGAAGGACGGCGCCTTCGACGCGGAGCTCGTGCCGTACGGGGACGCGGCGCAGGACGAAGGCATCCGCGAGGACACCTCGTTGGCGGCGCTGGGCAAGCTGCGACCGGCCTTCCGTACGGGGGGCGAGGCGGCGCACGGGTCCACCGGGCCGGCGGCCGGCGCGGGCACCGTCACGGCCGGCAACTCCTCACCGCTCAGCGACGGTGCGGCCGCGCTGCTGCTGATGGACGAGCGGGGACTGCGCGCCTCCGGCTGCACACCGCTCGCCCGGATCCGCAGCAGCGCGGTCACCGGCATCGAACCGCGGTACTTCGGGCTCGGCCCGGTCGAGGCGGCCACCCGGGCCCTGGAGAAGGCCGGGCGCGGCTTCGACACCCTGCACACCGTCGAGCTCAACGAGGCGTTCGCCGCCCAGGCGCTCGGCTGTCTGGCCCGCTGGCCCGAGCTCGACCCCGGCATCGTCAATCCGCGGGGCGGCGCGATCGCTCTCGGCCACCCGCTCGGCGCCTCCGGGGCACGGCTCGTCGGCACGGTCGCCCACCAACTGGCGGCCGCCGGCGCCGGAACGGGCCTGGCGACGCTGTGCATCGGCGTGGGACAGGGGCTGGCGATGGTGCTCGAAAGGTAGTTACCCGGCGGGCGCGGTGAGCCGCATGCTGCAAGGGCGCCGCTCGACGGACGTGACGGCAGTGGCCTCGTCACTGCTTGTTGCTCCCGCACCCTGAACCGCACGCACCTTGTTGCTCCCGCACCCGGAACCGCACGCACTGCCCCGGAACCGCCCGCGCCTGGAACCGCCCGCACCTGGAACCGCCGTATCGCCCCGGAACCGCCCGCACCGCCCAGGCATCCCCGGGGCTGGCCGGCCCGATCACCCGCACCGCCCCGGCCCCCGGGGCCGGCCCGATCACCCGCACCGCCCCGGCCCCCGGGGCCGGCCCGAGCACCCGCACCGCTCCGACCACCCGCACCGCCCCGACCACCCGCACGGAGAGGGCAGCCATGACCCTGACCCCGTTCACCCCCGCGACCCCGGCGTTCCTCCCCGGCGCGCCGCTTCCCGACCCCCGGCCGCTCGCCGCGCCCGTACCGCCGCTGCCCACCCAGGCCGACATCAGCCGGGAGATCGCCGCGCGGGCCGCCGCCGCCGACCGGGACCGTGCCGCCGGCGCCCCCGTCCCGGCGCACCCCGCGCGGGACTACACCCCGTACCGCAGCAGCACCGCCCGCCATCCCCGGCGGCCACCGGTCGAGATCGACCACCTGGCCGACCCGGAGGCCGTCGAGCTGACCGGCCCGGCGTTCGGCGTCACGGACGTCACCGACCTGGACGCCGACCTCACCCGGCAGCACCCGGGCGAACCGCTCGGCGAGCGGATCACCGTCACCGGGCGGATCCTCGACCGCACCGGCCGCCCGGTGCGCGGTCAGCTCGTCGAGATCTGGCAGGCCAACGCCTCCGGCCGGTACGCCCACCGGCGCGACCAGCACCCGGCCCCGCTCGACCCCCACTTCACCGGTGTGGGCCGCTGTCTGACCGACGATCAGGGCCGCTACACCTTCACCACCATCAAGCCCGGCGCCTACCCCTGGCGCAACCACGACAACGCCTGGCGCCCGGCCCACGTCCACTTCTCGCTCTTCGGCACGGCCTTCACCCAGCGGCTGATCACCCAGATGTACTTCCCCGGCGACCCGCTCTTCCCCTACGACCCGATCCTCCAGTCGGTCACCGACCCCGCCGCCCGCGCCCGGCTCGTCGCCGCCTACGACCACGAACTCTCCCGCCCCGAAAGGACCCTGGGCTACCGCTGGGACATCGTCCTGGACGGCCCGTCCGCCACCTGGACCGAGGAAGGCCGCTGATGCCCCGCGCCACCACCGAACCGGCCGGCACCCACCACCCGGCCGCCGCGCCCGAGCCCACCGCAGCTCCCGACCCGGCCGCGGGCACCGATCCGGCCGCGGGCACCGATCCGGCCGGCACCCCCACCCCGCCGCTGCCCCCGACGCCCTCGCAGACCATCGGCCCGTTCTACGGCTACGCCCTCCCGTTCCGCGGCGGCGAGCAGATCGCTCCGGCCGGCCGGCCCGGCACGATCACCCTCCACGGCCGGGTGCGGGACGGTGACGGCGCCCCGGTGCCGGACGCCCTGCTGGAGTTCTGGCAGGCGGGCCCGGACGGCAGCCTGACCGGCGCGCCCGGCTCGCTGCGCCGCGACCCGGTCACCGGCGCCGTCATCGGCCGGCACGGCCTGGACTTCACCGGATTCGGCCGGGTCCCGACCGACGCCGACGGCCGCTACGTCCTGCACACCCTGCCCGCCACCGCCCCGGCCGGCCACCCCGGTGCCGCGCCCTACCTCGCCGTCTGCGTCTTCGCCCGCGGGCTGCTGCACCACCTCTTCACCCGTGTCTACTTCCCCGAGCACACCGAGGCCCACGCCGGCGACCCGCTGCTGTCCCGGCTGCCCGCCGACCGGGCCCGCACCCTGCTCGCCCACCCGGACGGCCCGGACCGCTACCGCTTCGACGTCCAGTTGCAGCAGACCGCCGACGGCACCTACGAGGAGACGGTCTTCCTTGCGTTCCGATGACCGGGCTCGTTCCGATGACCGGCCCGATTCCGATGACCGGAACCGTTCCGGTGACGGGCTGTCCCACGACCGCCGTTCCACCACCCCGCCCGCCCCCGATGCCCCACCGCACCCACAACCATCCCCACACCCCCACGACGACGCCGACCTGGGGCTGCTCGCGCCGTCCCGGGCCGGCTCCGCCGTGGCCTCCGCCACCGGGGACGCCGCATACCTGCGCGCCCTGCTCGACGCCGAGGCCGCGCTGACCCGCGCCCAGGCCGCCGTCGGACTCGCGCCGGAGGAGGCGGCCGTCGTGGTCACCGCCGCGGCGGCCGAGCCCGGCCGTCACGACCCCGGCACGCTCGCCACGCGGGCCCGGGCCGCGGGCAACCCGGTCGTCCCGCTCGTCGCCGACCTGACCGCCGCGGTCGCCGCCCGCGCACCCGAGGCCGCCGACTACGTCCACCGCGGCGCCACCAGCCAGGACATCCTCGACACCGCCACCATGCTGGTCTGCACCCGGGCGCTGGACCTGGTGCTGACGGACCTGGCCCGGACCGCCGAGGCGCTGCGCCGTACCGCCGCCGCGCACCGGGACACGCCGATGGCCGGGCGGACGCTCACCCAGCACGCCGTGCCGACCACCTTCGGCCTCAAGGCCGCGGGCTGGCGCAGCCTCGTGCTCGACGCCCATGACCGGCTCACGGCCGTCCGCTCCGCCCTGCCCGTCCAACTCGGCGGCGCGGCCGGCACCCTGGCCGCCTTCCACGCCTACGCCGAGGCCGAGCCCGCACCGCCCGCCGCGGGCCCCGACCTCGACCCCGACCCCGGCACCGACCCCGGCACCGACCCCGGCCCCGGCCCCGGCCCCGGCACCGGCCCCGGCACCGACCCCGGCACCGGGCTGCTCGCCGCCTACGCCGCCGAGACCGGGCTCGCCGCACCCGCCCTGCCCTGGCACACCCTGCGCACCCCGGTCGCCGATCTCGCCGGGGCGCTCGCCTTCACCGCGGGCGCCCTCGGCAAGCTCGCCGCCGATGTCCTGACCCTCTCGCGCACCGAGATCGGTGAGCTTGCGGAGGGTAGCGGCGGTGGATCGTCCGCCATGCCGCACAAGGCCAATCCGGTGCGGGCCACGCTGATCGCGGCCGCCGCCCGTCAGGTCCCGGCGCTCACCGCGGTGCTGTACGGCGCGCTGGCCGCGGAGGACGAGCGTCCGGCCGGCGCCTGGCACGCCGAGTGGCAGCCGCTGCGGGACGCCCTGCGGCTGGTGGGTGGCGCCGCCCGGGACGCCGCCGAGCTGACCGGCGACCTCCGGGTGCGTCCGGACCGCATGCGGCGCAACCTCGACGCCACCGGCGGCCTGGTCGTCAGCGAACGCCTGGTCGCGGCCCTCACAGCCCGGACCGGCCGCGGCGAGGCCCGCCGCCTCCTGGACGCCGCGGCCCGCCGCACCGCCGAGCAGGGCGTGCCCCTGGCCACGGCCCTGCAGGAGGCCCTGCCCGAGGCCTTGCCCGAGGCCATGCCGGAGGCCCCGCCCGAGGCTCGGCTGCCGGCAGACCCAGACCCAGACCCAGACCCAGACCCAGACCCAGAGCCGGACCCACGCCCCGGTCGACGGCTCGACCAACGCCCCGCTCGACGGCCCGACCCACTCCCCGGTCGACAACTCGACCAACGCCCCGATCGACCACTCGACCAACTCCTCGACCAACTCCTCCACCAACTCCTCGACCCGACCGGCTACTTGGGCTCCGCCGGTGCCCTCGTGGACCGGGCGCTGGAACGTACCGTGCACACCCCGCAGGAGCCCGTATGACCCGCCCGTCCGCCGGTTCGCCGCCGCATCACACCCTCGACGGTCCGGACGGCGCCCCACCGCTCGTCCTCGGCCCCTCCCTCGGCACCGAACTCGGCGTCTGGGATCCCCAAGTCGCCGACCTGGCACGGCAGTTCCGCGTCGTGCGCTGGGACCTGCCGGGCCATGGAGGGACGCCCTCCGTCGCCACCACCACGATCCCCGCCCTCGCCCGCGGGGTCCTCGCGCTCGCCGACGGCCTCGGCATCGGCCGTTTCCGTTACGCCGGGATCTCGCTCGGCGGCGCGGTGGGCGCCTGGCTCGCCGCCCACCATCCCGAGCGGATCGCCTCGCTCGTACTGATCTGCTCCTCGGCCCGGTTCGGCGAACCGCGGG
Source organism: Streptomyces sp. NPDC059649 (assembly GCF_042734445.1). Lineage (NCBI taxonomy): Bacteria > Bacillati > Actinomycetota > Actinomycetes > Kitasatosporales > Streptomycetaceae > Streptomyces > Streptomyces sp. NPDC059649. Next base: position 37,766 of record NZ_JBHWDV010000005.1, on the reverse strand, counting down.
CCTGGCACGAACGGGCCGCGCTGGTAAGGGAGTCGGGGCTCGGGCCGGTCGCCGACACCGCCGCCGGCCGCTGGTTCACCCCGGACTTCGCCGCCTCCCCACCGGCCGCCGCGCTGGTCAACACCCTGCGGCGGCGCATCGCCCCCGCCGGCTACGCGGCCTGCTGCGACGCCCTCGCCGGCTACGACCTGCGCGGCGACCTCGCCCGCATCGCGGCCCCCACCCTGGTCATCGCCGGCCGCACCGATCCGGCCACCCCGCCCCCGCACGCCCGCGAGCTCGTCGACGGCATCCCCGGTGCCGGCCTCCTCGAACTGCCCGGCGCCGCCCACCTCGCCAACGTCGAACGCCCCGCCGCCGTCCTGGCCGCCCTCCTCGGCCACCTCGCCGCACCGCCGGACGCCCCGGGTGCCGTCCGCGTCCCCGTCCCGTACCCCTCGGAAGGAACCGCGCCGTGACACCCCCACCGCCCGTCCGCTCCACCACCGTCGGCATCATCGGCGGCGGCCCCGCCGGACTGCTGCTGGCCCGTCTGCTGCACCGGTCCGGCATCGACTGCGCCGTCCTGGAGAGCCGCGACCGCGGCTACGTGGAGCGGCGGCAGCGCGCCGGCATCCTCGAACAGGGCACCGTCGACGTGCTGCGCGGCTGCGGAGCCGGGGCGCGGCTGGACCGCGAGGGCCTGGTCCACGACGGTATCGAGCTGCGCTTCGCCGGGCGGGCCCACCGCCTCGACTTCCCCGAGCTCACCGGCGGCCGCCGGGTGACCGTCTACGCCCAGACGGAGGTCGTCAAGGACCTCATCGCCCTCCAACTCGCGGACGGCGCACCGCTGTTGTTCGGGGCGGAGGCGCTCACCGTCGAAGGGGTGGACGGGGACCGCCCGGCCGTCACGTACCGGTACCAGGACCGCGTGCACACCCTGCACTGCGACTACGTCGTCGGCTGCGACGGCTTCCACGGCGTGGCGCGCCGGGCGGTGCCGGAGGGCGAACGCCGCACCTACGAGCGCGGCTACCCGTACTCCTGGCTCGGCGTGCTCGCCGACGCCCCGCCCTCCGCCGAGGAGCTGATCTACGCCCACTCCCCGCGCGGCTTCGCGCTGTTCAGCATGCGCAGCCCGACCGTCAGCCGGCTCTACCTCCAGGTGCCCAACGGCACCGACCCGGCGGACTGGCCCGACGAGCGGATCTGGGGCGAACTGGAGACCCGCGCGGCCGTCGACCCGGCCACCGGCGCCGCCTCCTGGAAGCTGACCCGCGGCCCGATCACGGCCAAGTCGGTGCTGCCGATGCGCAGTTCCGTCACCGAACCGATGCGGTACGGGCGGCTGCTGCTGGCGGGCGACGCGGCGCACATCGTGCCGCCGACCGGGGCCAAGGGCCTCAATCTCGCCGTCGCCGATGTCACCGTCCTCGCCCGCGCCCTGGACCGTCTGCACACGACCGGTTCGACGGAACTGCTGGACGCCTACTCCGCCACCTGCCTGCGCCGGGTCTGGCGCGCCGAGCACTTCTCGGCCTTCATGACGACGACCCTGCACAGCGCCCCGGACCAGTCGCCGTTCGACTCCCGGCTGCAGCTCGCCCAGCTCGACCGGATCGCCACCGCCCCGCACGCCGCGGCCGAACTCGCCGAGAACTACACCGGACTGCCGCTCCCCGCGGACCCGGCGGGGTGCTCGTCGCGGTAGCGGACCAGCAGCATCGCCGCGTCGTCGTGCAGCGGGCCCTCGGCGTGCTCGACCAGGTCCTCGCGCACCGCGCGCAGGGCGGCCTCCGGGTCGGCGTCCTTGAGCAGCGCCGCCCGGTCGTCGAGCGGATAGAACCGGTCGAACGCGTCGCGCGCCTCGCTGACCCCGTCGGTGTAGAAGAGCAGTTGGTCGCCGGGGCGGAACGGCACCTCGTAGGGCAGCGGGGCGTCCGCGGCGTGCCAGGTGAGGCCGAGCGGCAGGGAGCGTTCCGGCGGGGCGGCGAAACCGACCGTGCCGGCGGGGCGGACGACCAGCGGCGCCGGATGGCCGTAGTTGAGGAGCGTGGCGTACGGGCCGTCACCGACCTCGGCGAGCACGGCCGTCACGAAGCGTTCGCCGGACAGATGGCGGTTCAGGGCCCGTTCGACCCGCTCGCCGACGGCCGGCAGATCGGGTTCGTCGTACGCCGCCTCGCGGAACGCGCCGAGCACCACCGCCGCGCTCTCCACGGCCTCCAGCCCCTTGCCCTGGACGTCGCCGACGATGATCCGGACACCGGCCGGCGAGGTCACCACCTCGTACAGGTCGCCGCCGATCCGGGCCTCGGCCACCGCCGACGTGTAGGAGACCGCGATCCGCAGCGGTCCGGCGCTGCGCGGCACCGGGCGCAGCAGCACCCGCTGGGCCACCTCGGCGATCGAGCGGACGCTGGCCAGTTCGGCCTCCCGGCGCTGCCGCATCACCGCGGCGACCACCCCGGCCGCGGTCACCCCGGCCACCGACAGCAGCGCGGTCAGCCCCCGCCGGCTCTCGAACAGCCCGTTGTAGACGCCGAGCCCGAGGCAGAGCACGAACGCGGTCAGCCCGGCCAGCGCGGTCCGCCGCCAGCCGCCGACCAGCCCGGCGAACGCGGGCCCGAGGGACACCAGCGGCAGGAAGCCCACACCGGGCCCCGCGGTCAGGTCGACGGCGGAGACCACGGCCATGACCGTGTAGGGGAGCACGGACAACACACGGGAGCCGGTGCAGCGCTCCCCGTTCTCCAGGGCCAAGGCGTTCTCCGACGGTGTGGTGTTGAGGTGATCGGGTGGCGGGGCCGTCGGCCGCCGGACTGTCCGAAAACGGCCCCCGGACCCCCGACCTGAGCATATGCAACATATGCCGTATCGAAATACCTCGGCCGGGCCCGTTACCGAATCGCAGTGGCGCGGACCGTCTCCGGTCACGAACGCCGGATCTTACGGACCCATGACACGGTCGTCGTGGCGCGGGCCGTACCGCCCGGCCGCGCCTAGCGTGACCGGCATGCGCGTACTGGTCACCGGCGGTGCCGGATTCATCGGATCGCAGGTCGTCGACGCCCTCCTGGCCCGCGGCCACGAGCCCGTCGTCCTCGACGCACTGCTCCCCACGGCACACCGCGAAGCCCCGCCGGCACGGCCCGGCACGCACCGGATCGTCGCCGACGTACGGGACCGGCCGGCCGTCGAGGCCGCCCTGCGCGGTGTCGACGCGGTCTGCCACCAGGCCGCCATGGTCGGCCTGGGCAAGGACTTCGCCGACGCCCCCGAGTACGTCGGCTGCAACGACCTGGGAACCGCCGTCCTGCTGGCGGCGATGGCCACGGCCGGGGTCCGGCAGCTGGTCCTCGCCGGATCCATGGTGGTCTACGGGGAGGGCCACTACACCTGCCCCGCACACGGGGCGGTGCGTCCCGGCCCGCGCGCGGTGACGGACCTGGACGCCGGGCGGTTCGAACCGCGCTGCCCGCACTGCGGCTCCGAACTGCGGCCGGGACTCGTCGACGAGACCGCGCCCACCGATCCGCGCAACGTCTACGCGGCCACCAAGCTCGCCCAGGAACACCTCGCCGCCTCCTGGGCCCGGGCGACCGGCGGCCGGGCCGTCGCGCTGCGCTACCACAACGTCTACGGCCCCGGCATGCCGCGCGACACCCCCTACGCCGGGGTGGCCGCCTTCTTCCGCTCCGCCCTGGCCCGCGGCGAGCCGCCGACCGTCTACGAGGACGGCGGCCAGCGGCGGGACTTCGTCCACGTCCGGGACGTCGCGGCCGCCAACGTGCTGGCCCTGACCGCCCTGCCGGACCGGGCGGCCGCCACCTTGACCGCGTACAACACCGGCAGCGGCGTCCCGCACACCGTCGGCGAGATGGCCCGGACGCTGGCCGCGGCCTACGGCGGACCGGCGCCGGTGGTGACGGGGGAGTACCGGCTCGGCGACGTGCGCCACATCACCGCGTCGTCGCGGCGGATCGCCGAGGACCTCGGCTGGCGGGCGGCGACCGGATTCGAGGAGGGCATGGCCGAGTTCGCCCGGGAGGAGATGCGGACCGCCGCACGCACCGGGCCGGGCACGCCCTTCCCCCTCGCACCGAGACCCGCCCCGGTGGACGTCGTCCTGCCCTGTCTGGACGAGGCCGCCGCGCTCCCGTGGGTACTGTCACGCATCCCGGCCGGCTGGCGCGCGATCGTGGTGGACAACGGTTCCACCGACGGCTCCGCCGAGCTCGCCCGCGAACTGGGCGCCACCGTCGTCCACGAACCGCGCCGCGGCTTCGGCGCCGCCTGCCACGCCGGACTGCTGGCCGCCGACGCGGACATCGTCTGCTTCTGCGACTGCGACGCCTCCCTGGACCCGGCGCTGCTCGTCCCGTTCGTCCGCGCGGTCCGCGACGGCGACCGCGATCTGGTGCTGGGCCGCCGGCGCCCCCAGGGACGCGGCGCCTGGCCGCCGCACGCCCGGGCCGGCAACCTCGCCCTGGCCCACCTGCTGCGCCGGCGCACCGGCCTGCGGCTGCACGATCTCGGCCCGCTGCGCGCCGCCCGGCGCACCGACCTCCTCGGGCTCGGCCTCACCGACCGCCGCAGCGGCTACCCCCTGCAGATGGTCGTGCGGGCCGCCGACGCCGGCTGGCGGATCGAGGAGCGTCCGGTGCCCTACCGGCCGCGCACCGGCCGTTCGAAGGTCACCGGCACCTGGCGGGGCACCTGGCAGACGGTCCGCGACATGCGGGCCGTCCTCAGTCAGCCCCCGCTGACCGCCCCGGCGCGGGAGACGGCCCGATGACCCGCCCCGCGGACCGTACGCCGCCCCCGAACGGGCCGACCGCGCTCCTGGTCATCGCCAAGGAACCGGTGCCCGGCCGGGTCAAGACCCGGCTGACGCCGCCCTACACCCCCGACGAGGCCGCCCAGTTGGCCGCCGCGGCCCTGCACGACACCCTCCTCGCCGTCCGTGGCATGCCCGCCCGGCGGCGGACCGTGGTGCTCGACGGGCGTCCCGGCAACTGGCTGCCGGACGGCTTCGAGATCCGGCCGCAGTGCGCCGGCGGCCTCGACGAACGGCTCGCCGCGGCCTTCGCCGCCAGCCCGGGACCCACCCTGCTGCTCGGTATGGACACCCCGCAGGTGACCGCCCAACTCCTCGCGCCGGCCCTGGAGTTGACCGCATGGAGCCATCATGACGCGTGGTTCGGCCCGGCCGAGGACGGCGGCTTCTGGGCGCTCGGTCTGGCCGACCCCGACCCCCGGCTGCTGCGCGGCGTCCCGATGTCCACGCCGGACACCGGCGCCGCCCAGCGCGCCCGCCTGACCGCGGCCGGCCTCCGGGTCGGCGACCTGCCGGCCCTTCGCGACGTCGACACCGCCGCCGATGCCCGCCGGGTCGCCGCCCAGGCCCCCGACGGCCGCTTCGCCGCCACCCTCGCCCGGCTGGCACCGGTGACCGGCCGATGAGCACCACCGTCCCCGCGGCCCCGCCGCACTGGGGGGCCGACGCCTACGCCGAGGCGCTGCACCGCGGCCACGGTCCGCTCTATCTGCGCCGCACCGACGGCTGGTTGCTGCCGCTGGACGTGGAACGCTGGTGCGCCCCGGCGGACGCCGCCGACCTCGCGGCGCTGCGCCGCTGCGAGGGCAGCGTCCTGGACATCGGCTGCGGCCCCGGACGGCTGGTCGCCGCGCTCACCTCCCGGGGCAGGCGGGTACTCGGCATCGACGTCAGCCCGGCCGCGGTCGCCCGTACCACCGCGTCCAGGGGCGCGGCACTGCGCCGCTCGGTCTTCGACGCCCTTCCGGAGGAGGGGAGTTGGGGCACCGCGCTGCTCCTCGACGGCAACATCGGCATCGGCGGCGATCCCCGCGCCCTGCTCGCCCGCACCGCCGCGCTGGTCCACCGGACCGGGCTGCTCATCGTGGAGACCGTCCCCGCGGACGTCGACGAACGGGTCCGGGTCAGCGTCGCCGGCGATCCGTACGCGGACCACCACACCGGCGACCCGTTCCCCTGGGCCCGGGTCGGGACGCCGGCGCTGCTGCGGTACGCCGACGCCGCGGGCTGGACACCCGTCGAGCGGTGGACCGCCACCGGCCGGACCGGTCAGTCACCGTCCGCCGCACGCTGCTTCGTCGCCCTGCGGCGGCGCCGCAGCGTGCCCACCGCCCGCCGGGGTTGAACCGTACGGCACAGCAACCACAGGGCGGAGACCGCGAACAGCACGGCGGTGATCAGCAGCCAGCGGCCCAGGAAGACCCCGGCCGGCAGCCCGGTAGCGCGCTCGTAGTGCTCGGCCCAGGCACCGCCCGCCGAATAGGCGAGGAGCGGGAACCACACCAGCAACAGCAGCCCCGACAGTGCGGCGGGGACCCGGACGAAGGCCGTCCACGGCCGATGGCGGGCGGTCCCCGCCGTGCACCGGACCACCGCACGGTCGGCGAGCGCGTACAGCGGCAGCAGCACCAGATCGTGCAGCAGCGCCGCCCCCACGAACCACACCACCACCAGCGGCCACCGCCCGCCGGCCAGCAGCCGCACCCCCGCATAGCCGGTGAGCGCGAACGACCCGAGCATCAGCACCAGATGCAACGGCCCTTCGCCGTACCAGCGGTGCCGGCGCAGCCGCCGCCACCCACGCACCGCGGCGGCGCGCCCCGGCATCCGTACCCGTCGCACGCCGCTCACCCCTCCCCGAACGAGAGCCGCGCCACCCACTTGGTGTTCAGCACCCCCGGCGCCGCCGGCACGATGATCCGCGCCGGATGGCCGTGGTCCCGCGACAGCTCCGCGCCGCCCACCCGCAGCGCGAGCAACGACCGCGGATCGCGCACCTGGTCGCCGCTCAGCGCGGCCCGGCGGAACGCGCCGTGCAACTGGAGCGACTCCACCAGCACACCGGGCGGCCGGTCACCGAGGCCCACCAACGCGGCAAGCTCCCGCAACCGCACCCCGCCCCACAACTGGTCGTCCGTCGACCAGCCCTCCACACAGGCGATCGGCAGCGCCGCCTCGTGCTGCGGCAGCCGCAGCAGTTCGGCGCGGGTGAGCCGCACCCGCCGCCCGCCGCCCTCCACCGTCAGCCGCCAGTCCTCACCGGTGTCCTGCGCCCGGATGCCGACGGCCGCCGCGGTCTTGTTGATCTGGAACCCGTTCGGCCCGCCGCCCGGATCCGCGCCCCCGTGCGGCGCCAGCAGCGCGGTACGCCGCCACCAGCCGCCCAGGCTCTGCCCCGCCGTCGTCACCAGCAACAGCAGCGACCCGGCGCCGACCAGACCCAGCGCGCCCCGCCGGCTCACCGTCGGGCGGTCCGGACGGACCGCCACCAGCCCGGTCTCGTCGTCCTGCGCCGCCGGATCGGTCCGCTCCCGCAGCGCCCGTACGGTCCGCGGCAGCCGCAGCACCACATGGGCCACGAACGCACCGATGAACACCCACGCGCCGTAGAAGTGCAGCCGGTAGAACGACCCGGGGAAGAGGTACGCCAGCTGGACGTTGAGCAGCCCGGTGACGAACTCGAACAGCGCCCCGCCCACCAGCAACAGCAGCGACAGCCGCTCCACCGCATCCCCCGCCGACCGCGCCGGCGGCATCCGGAACAGCTTCGGGATCACCGACCACAGCTTCGCCAGCAGCACGGGCACGAGGACCACACCGAGGGTCACATGTACCCCCTGGGTCAGGCGGTAGAGCCAGCGCGGGCCGGTGGGCCAGCTGAAGAGGTAGAACCCCAGCAGACCCTTCTCGGGCGTCTGGTCGTTGACACCACCGGCCAGGTCGGGGTTGTACGCGGCGTACGACAGCAGACCGGTGACGAACAGCAGGGTGATCCCGGCCAGCAGGACCACGCCGAGCAGCGCGGTCAGCCGCGGGCCGCGCAGCGGACTGCGCCAGAACGACGGGGAGGTGGGCGGGAGCAGGCGGGATGCGGCCATGTGCCGACGGTATGCCGGGACCGGCGCTCCGAGCGGGCCGCAACGCATGACGAAAGTCTGACGTCGGCGGAACGGCGCCGCCCCGGGCCGCCCACCGCGGCCTAGCGTGCCGGTGTGACCCACCGTGAGATCCGGCCGGGCCGGGCGACCTTCCGTGCGGAACCCGACCAGCGCGCCGCGTGCCGCGCCGATCTGCTGGCCGCCGCGGCCGGCGCCCTCCTCGTCGCGCTCGCCGCCGTCATCGGCACCGTCATCGAGCACGCCAACGGCAGCCTGCACGTGAACTGGCCGCCGCTGTACGCCTCGTGGTTCCCGCACCTGGGCCCCGGCACCCCCGCCGCGGTCGCCGTCGCCGTCCTCGTGATCGCCTACGGCCCGCCGCTCGCCGCCCGGCTGCCCTGGCGGGCCCTGGTCCTCACCGGCTGGGCCGCCGCGCTGAGCTGGACGACCGCACTGGCCCTGATCGACGGCTGGCAAACCGGTGTCGCCGGCCGGCTCACCACCGCCTACGAGTACCTGACGGTCATCCGCCGCTTCGACGACCTCGGCCCGGCGCTGCGCGGCTTCACCGGGCACATCCTCAACAACGCCCCGGACCACTGGCCCGCCCATGTCGCAGGGCACCCGCCGGCCGCGATCCTCACCTTCGTCGGGCTGGACCGCCTCGGCCTGGGCGGCGGCGCCTGGGCCGGCGTCTGGTGCCTGGTCACCGGCGCCTCCACCGCGGCCGCCGTCCTCATCGCCCTGCGCGCCCTCACCGACGAGGCCACCGCACGCCGGGCCGCGCCCTACCTCGTCCTGGCCCCGGCCGCCGTATGGATGGGCACCTCCGCCGACGGCTACTTCGCTGCGGTCGCCGCCTGGTCACTCGCCCTGCTCGCGCTCGCCGCCACCCGACGTACCGGCCCCCGGCCACCGCTGGGTGGGGAGGCCCCCGGCGCCAGCCGGAGGAGCGCCCTCTTGCCCGCGGCCGCCGCCCTCGGCTCAGGGCTCCTGCTCGGTCTGACCTGCTACCTCTCCTACGGACTCACCCTGATCGTGCTGATCGCCGCCGCGGTCCTGCTGCTCGCCCGGAGCGCCCGTCCGCTGCCGCTGGTGGCGGCCGGGGCGGCGGCCGTCGCGGTGGCCTTCACCCTCTCCGGTTTCGACTGGTGGGAGGGGTACCGGCTGCTGGTCCAGCGCTACTACCAGGGCGCCGCCGCGGTCCGCCCGTACGCGTACTGGGTGTGGGGCAACCTGGCCTGCGCGGTGCTGATCACCGGTCTCGCCACCGTCGCCGCGCTGCGGCGCACCCTCGCGGCCGCCCCGGCCGCCCTGCGGCAACTCCGCCCGCGCACCGACCCGGGCCCCCACCGGACCGGCCCGCCGCCCACGCCCGCCGACCGCCTGGCCGTACTCGTCCTGGCCGCGCTGCTCGCCCTCCTGGTGGCCGACCTCTCCGGTATGAGCAAGGCGGAGACCGAGCGCATCTGGCTCCCCTTCGCGCCCTGGCTGCTGGCCGCCTGTGCCCGGCTGCCGGCGTCCCGGCGGCGCCACTGGCTGACGGCCCAGGCCGTGCTGCCGCTGCTGGTCAACCACCTGCTGTACACCGGCTGGTGACGGCGCGGGCGGCCCGCCGGACGGCCCCGGCCGCTACCGCGTACGGACCGGCCCCGCGTCAGGCCAGATACGTCCGGGCGGAGTTCACCCGGCCGGGGCGCAGGATGCGGATCGGGCCGAGGTTGCAGGACGGGCATTCGTTGCGGGTCAGCGGGGACGGAACCCGGGCACCGCGCGAGAAATAGTCGGCCCGTCGATGGCCCGCCAGATCCGTGGTGTGCCGGATCTCGTACTCCTCCTCCCAGCCGTGTCCGCAGTGCAGACAGACGAAGGAGTACGCCTCGTGAACCGTCTCGGTGTCCCGTTCCATGGTCACCACGCCCTCTCCCCGGACCCGCCGCTCGGGCGGCGGCGCCGGATGCACGCCGGTCCCGGCCATGCCGTACCTCCCATTATTGCGCCGTACAAAGAGAAGCGCGGGGCCGGATTTCCGGGCCGTCCCGAGGCCCGGCGCGGGCCGGTCCAACCTCGTCGGTACCAGCCGTGACCAGGCACGATGCCGGTACGGGTATAAAGGCGCCATGGGGAACGAGGCACACCGCGCACCGCGGACCGGCGAGGCGGCCGCGCCCGGGGACGAGCGCGCGCCGGACGGCGTCGAGGACCTCGACCAGGACGCCGAGGAGGTCATCGCCGCCGTGCTGACCGCCTCCCGCCTGCTGGTCGCGATCTCGGCCCGGGCGCTGGCCGGGGTCGATCCCTCGCTCACCCTGCCCCAGCTGCGCACCCTGGTCGTGCTCGACAGCCGGGGCCCGGTCAAGCTCGCCACCCTGGCCGCCGCGCTCGGGGTCAATCCCTCCACCGCGATGCGGATGGTCGACCGGCTGGCGGCGGCCGGCAGCGTCACCCGCAAGGCCAACCCCGGCAACCGCCGCGAGGTCGTCCTGGAACTGACCACCGAGGGCCGTGCCCTCGTCGCGCAGGTGCTCGCCCACCGGCACGCCGAGATCGCCGCCATCGTGGCCCGGCTGCCGGCCGACCAGCGCGCCGGGCTGGTCCGCTCCCTGCGTGCCCTCGCCGAGGCCGCGGACGAGCCACCGGTACCGCCCCGGCCCGCACCACCGCCGGAACCGGCCGCACCGTGACCGGCCGCTGCCCGGCTTCCCCGCGTCCCCGGCCGCACCGTGCCGGCTGCTGCCCGGTTTCCCTGCGTCCTTGGCCGCACCGTGCTGGCTGCTGCCCGGCTTTCCTGCGTCCCCGGCCGCACCGTGCCGGCTGCTGCCCGGTTTCCCTGCGCTCCCGGCCGCACCGTGCTGGCTGCTGCTCGGTTTCCCCGCGTCCCTGGCCGCACCGTGCCGGCCGCTGTCCGGCTTCCCCGCGTCCCCATCCGCGGGTTCCGGTCAGCCGCGCCGTTCCTCCAGTGCCTGGTACACCGCCTTGACCAGACCGCCGTTGCGCGGGTCGTCGCCCGCCGTCCCGCCGCCGTACTTGTTCATGGTGTACGCGTACGACAGCCGGTTCTCCGGGTCCACGAAGGCGTACGAGCCGCCGGCCCCGCCGTGCCCGAACGCCCGCGGGTTGGGGCCCAGCCGGCACTGGTGGTTGAGCATGTAGCCGAGGCCCCAGCGCAGCTCGAAGCCCGGCGGGGCGAGCGACCCTATGGCCAGATCGGGCTCCCCGGGCCGGCTCTGCGACCGGCGCATCTCCTCCAGCGTCCCGGCGCCGACCAGCTCCCCGCCCAGCAGCGCGCCGTACACCGTCGCGAGCCCGTGCGCGGAGGCGTGCGCATTGCCGCCCGGGAGCTCCGCCGAGCGGTAGGCCGCGCTGTTGACGTCGCCGGTCGGGATGGACATCAGGGAGAGCATCACGACCGCCATCGGATGGTCGTCCAGTGACCGGAACGGTGGCCTCGGCGCACCGGGCAGCCGCTCGGCGAGCAGCGACTCGTCCAGCTGCCCGACCATGTCCGCGCAGGAGGCGTGCTCCTCCACCGGGGTCCCGATGAACACCCTGGCCCCCAGTGGCTCCGCGATCTCGCTGCGCAGGAACGAGCCCACCGACTGCCCGGTGATCCGCCGGACGACCTCGCCGACGAGATAGCCGAAGGTCACCGCGTGATAGCCCTGCGCGGTCCCCGGCTCCCACCACGGCTCGGTGGCCGCCAGCACCGTGCAGACCTCGTCCCAGTCATAGGCGCGGCCGGGCGGCAGCGGTGTGCGCGGGGCGATCAGACCGGAGCGGTGGCTGAGCAGCCAGCGGACGGGTAAGTCCTGCTTGCCGGCCTGGGCGAACTCCGGCCAGTAGCGGGCGACCGGCGCATCGAGGTCCAACTCCCCGCGGTCCACGAGCAGATGGGCGCAGAGCGCCGTCATCCCCTTGGATGTCGAGTAGACGTTGACCAGGGTGTCCCGTTCCCAGTCGTGCGTCCGGTCGGCGTCCTTGTGGCCGCCCCACAGGTCGACCACCGGCTCCCCGTCCAGGGTCACGGTGACCGCGGCCCCGATCTCTCCGTGCCGCCGGAAATTCCGCTCGAAGGCCTCCTGTACGCCCGCGAACTCCGGTGCGCAGTGGCCCTTGACGTTGACGATGGCTGGTCCCACGGCTGCCTCTTCTCGCGTCGCCCGGTGCGCTCATCCCGTACGCAGGGGTGTGCGTACGTACGCCTGTACCTGCGAAACGGCGTCCCTACGGGATGATCCGCCCAGTTCGATGCCCGTGGCAACCATATGGACCCGGACGGCCGAGAGCGGCGTGTCAGAAGGCCGGGAAGGCCGGGAGGCTGGGAGGGCCGGGATGCGGAGGGGAGGCGGGGATGCGGGGGAGGCCGGAATGTGGGGGAGGTGGATTCCTGGGCGGCGGAATGCCTGGGAGGTGGGCCGTGGCCGGATCTGGCCCCCGCCGGCACGTACGGGCGCGCCGCACCTGCACCATGGTCATCATGACCACCACCGCCGCCGCCGACGAGGCTGATACGACGTCTACGGCCCTCAGCGACACGGCCGACACGACGTGTGAGGCCCTCAGGGACGACGCCGATACGGGTGCGGGTCTCATGGGCGACGCCGCCACCGGTGCCGGTCTTAGGGGAAACGCTGATACGGGCGTCGGCCCCATGGGCGACTCCGACTCCCGCACCGACACCGACGCCAGCGCCGACGCCGGGGAGGTCGGTGGGGGCGCGGGGCCTGGTGCGCCGGTCGCCCCCGTTGAGGCGCTGCTCCTCGTCGACATCCAATCGGCCTTCGTCGCGGGCGAGGCCGCGGTGCCGGACGCGGCGCGGGTGCTCGACCGGAGCCGTGATCTGCTGGCCCGGGCCCGCGCCGCCGGGGCCCTCGTCGTCCACCTCCAGAACGACGGCGAGCCCGGGGCCGTCGACGCACCGCACACCCCCGGCTGGGAACTCCACCTGCCCGTCGAGCCGGGGCCGCGCGAGACCGTGATCCGCAAGACGCAGGACGACGGCTTCGAGGGCACGACGCTGGGCGACCTGCTGGAGGCGGCGGACGTGGAGGGGCTGACGATCTGCGGGGTGCTCTCCGAGATGTGCGTCAGCGCGACCGCCCGCACGGCCCTGGCCCGCGACTACCGCGTGGTCCTGCCGCACGACGCACACGCCACCTACGACATCCCCGCGGCCCCGGGCATCAGCGAGGTCGTCCCGGCCGCGATGAACGCCCGCGCCGCCGAATGGGCGCTGGGCGACGAGATCGAGATCATCGCCCGGGCCACCGACGTCACCTTCACCGCGCCGTCCCGCGCCGGCCGGGACCGGTGACCGACGGGACCGGTGGCCCGCCCGGGAGGGTGGCCGCCGGGGCCGTTGACCGGCGCGACCGGTGGCCCGCCGGGAGCGGTGGCCGCCGGGGCCGGTGATGCACCCGCAGTCGTGACCGCCCGAAGCGGTGACCGCCGGGGCCGGTGATCCACCCGCAGTCGTGACAGCCGGAGTGGCGACTACCGGGACTGGTGATCCACCCGGAACCGTGACCCGGACCCGGGGGCCCGTGACCCGGCGGGGCGTGCCTTCGCGCCGCGGTGCCGTGGTCAGTTCTGGTTCTTCTCCAGTGCGGTGACGTACGCGCCCATGAAGTGGTCCCGGACGCCGTCGGACGTGGGCGCGAGCAGGTCGGCGGTGAATCCCTTGGCATGGTCGAAGAGCCCGGTGATCACCGGCATGGCGGTGTGGATCTTGCCCCTGGAGTCGATGTAGCGCAACGACGAGACATGGTGGAACGCGGGCTCCGGCGGGAGCTGGGGCACGATGTCGTTGTTGTTGACGAAGCGGTACATCCGGTCGGTGAAGGCCGCGTCGAACTCCTCCGTCAGCAGCCGGTCGCAGGTCCGCGGCTGGCCGAAGGTGTAGACGCCGGTGGCCGTCAGATACGGCTCTTCGAAGTGCAGCCGGGCACCGGCCAGCATCGCCAGCGCACCGCCCAGGCTGTGGCCGGTGAACCAGACGGTCTGGCCGTTGTCCCGGAACTCGTCGATGGCGGCGTGCACCTGCGGCCACACGGACTCCAGCGCCTCACCGAAGCCGTAGTGGACGTACCCCTTGCCGCCGGGGCCCGGCCAGGGCGGGGTGGTCGTGTCGGACAGCCAGTCGCGCATGTTCGCCGGTTCGGTGCCCCGGAAGGCGGTGATGATCATGTCGCGGCCGCCGAGGGTGTACGCCTGGGTGTCCTCCAGCGGGAACGGCGGCCGGAAGGTGGTGTGGTGGTGGCGCACCTGCTCGAAGCCCCAATCCCGGGCGGCTTTGTCGATGGCCGGCTCCTCCTTGTACGCGAGCTCGGCGGCGCGCGCCATACAGAGCGCATGGCGGACGCTGTAGCTGGTGACCTTCTGGTCGATGACGGTGCTGGTCAACGTGGGCTCCTTGGGGACGGAGTGAGGGGGACGACGGGGGAGGCAGGGGGTTGGTTGGCGGTGGGCGTACTCGTGCATGCACTGCGCGTGCACTGCTCGTGCACGTACTGCGGTGGATTGCCGGCGGTGCAACGGGAACAAGAGGCAGCGGGAACAAGGGGTGCGCGGCGCCGGCGGCCGCGGGCGATTACAGAATGCGCGCTGTGATTACTGAGCGTAACGTCTGTAGGTCCCGCCGCGCCGTTGCGCCCGTTTAAACCACTCGTTCGAGCCTCGGGTCGCACAGAGCGGGCCGGGGGGCGAGCCTGGAAGCGTCCGGCTCCCAGAGGAAGGCCCACAGAGGAAGGCCCCACAGTGAACAGCGCGGAACAGGCGTCACACGCGGAACATGTATCGGCCGAGGTGGTGGTGGAGCTGGAAAGCTGCGCGACGCAGGACGCGCACGCCGTCTTCAGCGCTCTGCGGACCGCCTTCGCCTCCGACCGGGCCCCCGACGACGTGCCCGAGGAAGTGGCGGGTGCCGGGCCGACGGTGTGGACCTCGACCATCGACGTGAGCGAGCACAAGGCCGAGGCCGAGCCCCGCAGACTGACGGCGCCGGTGCTGGTCAGCCTCCAGGGCGGCTACTGGGCGGTCGACCAGCTGTGCAAGGGCCTGGAGCCGGCGTTCACGGTGCACATCCTGGGCATGGCCGCCGGCGACCAGGAGAAGGAGGTCGAACTCCGCCTGGAGTCCCGCTAGAGCGGCCACCGGCCCAGGCGGCCGCCTGGAAAGCCCGGGCAAGGACGACCGACCCTGTTAGTGGGGCGACCGGCCCGCTGGTGAGGCGATAGGGCCCGCAAATGAGGCGACCGGCCCCGCGGATAGGGCGACCGACCGTCCTCACCCGCCCACCCCCCGAAGGGGGGTGGGCGGCGGGGAAAACCAAAAGAGGGGCAAGCGAAGCGCAAGCAGAACGAGGGTGAAGCGCAAGCGGAATCCCGTGTGGGAGAACGCAACAACGAAACGCCCCGAGCGGGAGACCGCAACAAGCGGGAATCCCACGGAAGACGACAACAAGCGGAACCCCGTGGGGGAGAACGCAACAAGCGCAACAAGCGCAACCAACACAACAAGCGCAACAAGCACAACGGCCCCCGGTGCACGCCGCCACGGGCCACGCAAGGGGGGTCCGGAGCAAGGAAAGGCAGAAGCGAGTGCAGCCGACCAATCAACCGGCGGATGCCGGAGGGGCGCGGGCGGCCGGCGCCGCGCGTGCCGGGACCGGTGCCGGAACGCACACCGGGACGCATACCGGGACGGCCACCGCCCGGCCCGCCCCGTCCGATCGGCCCGCCGAAGCGGCGGCCGAGGAGCGTTCCGCGCTGGTTCTGTACGTCAACGGGACCCCGTACGAGCTGACCCTGGACCACCGGACCACGGTCCTGGACGTGCTCCGTGAGCACCTCGGTCTCACCGGGGCCAAGAAGGGCTGCGACCACGGGCAGTGCGGCGCCTGCACGGTGCTCGTCGACGGGCGGCGCGCCAACAGCTGCCTGATGCTGGCCGTGGCCCAGGACGGACGGCACATCACCACCATCGAGGGGCTGGCGGACGGGGAGCGGCTGCATCCGCTCCAGGAGGCGTTCGTGGAGCGGGACGCGCTGCAGTGCGGCTACTGCACCCCGGGCCAGATCTGCTCCGCCGTCGGAGTGCTCCAGGAGGCGGCCGACGGCTTTCCGTCCTACGTCACCCCCGCCGACGCGCCCCAGGGCGGGCCGGTGGAGCTGACCGCCGAGGAGATCCGCGAGCGGATGAGCGGGAACCTGTGCCGCTGCGGCGCCTACCCCCGGATCGTCGAGGCGGTCCATGACGTGTCCACCGACCAGGGAGTGACGTCATGAAACCGTTCGGATACGTGCGGGCGACCAGCGTCGAGGAGGCCGTACGGGCCGCCGAGGGACAGCCGGGAGCCCGCTTCCTCGGCGGCGGCACCAACCTCGTCGACCTGATGAAACTGGGTGTGGAGCGGCCCGGTCTGCTCATCGACGTCACCCGGCTGCCGCTGGACCACATCGAGGAACTGCCGGACGGCGGGCTCCGCATCGGGGCGATGGTCAGCAACAGCGCCCTGGCCGCGGCGGCCCCCGTGCGGGAGCGCTACCCGGTGCTGTCGCAGGCCGTGCTGTCCGGCGCGTCGGGCCAGCTGCGCAACACCGCGACCACCGGCGGCAATCTGCTGCAGCGCACCCGCTGCCTGTATTTCCAGGACGTCTCCAAGCCCTGCAACAAGCGCGAGCCCGGAACCGGCTGTCCGGCCCGTGAGGGCATCCACCGCGACCTCGCCGTACTGGGCCACTCCGCGCACTGCGTCGCCACCCAGCCGTCCGACATGGCGGTGGCGCTGGCCGCGCTCGACGCGACCGTCGAGCTGCACGGCCCGGACGGCGACCGCAGCGTGCCGGTGACCGAGTTCCACCGGCTGCCCGGCGACCACCCCGAGCAGGACACCGTGATCCGGCCCGGCGAACTGATCACGGCCGTGCAGCTGCCGCCCGTGGACGGCGGGGCCCGGTCCCGCTACCGCAAGGCCCGTGACCGCGCGTCGTTCGCCTTCGCGCTCGCCTCCGTCGCCGCCGTACTGGAGGTCGGGGACGGTGTCGTACGGCGTGCCGCGCTGGCGTTCGGCGGGCTCGCGCACCGGCCGTGGCGGGCCCGCGCGGCCGAAGAGGTGCTGCAGGACGCCCCCGCCACCGAGGACACCTTCGCCCGCGCCGCCGAGACCGAACTCGCGGCCGCCGAGCCGCTGCGCGACAACGGATTCAAGGTCCCGCTGGCCCGCAACCTCGCCGTCGCCGTCCTGGCCGAACTGGCGGCCCCACCCGCCCGCGGCTGACCTGCCCCGTCACCGTCTCCCATCCGCCCGCTCGCCCGAAGGACCCGCTCATGAGCCCCCACACCTTCCCGCTCGGCCCACCCCCGTACCCCCTGGGCGAACCGCTCGTCCGGCGGGAGGGCCGGCAGAAAGTCACCGGCGCCGCCCGTTACGCGGCCGAACACACCCCGCCGGGCTGCGCCTACGGCTGGCCGGTCGCCGCGGGGATCCCGCGCGGCCGGGTCGCCGCCGTGGACACCGCGGAGGCGCTCGCACTGCCCGGTGTGATCACGGTGCTGACGCACGAGAACGCGCCCCGGCTCGCCGCCGCCGAGGACCCGACGCTGTCGGTGCTCCAGGAGGACCGGGTGCCGCACCGCGGCTGGTACGTGGCGCTCGCGGTCGCCGACACCCTCGAAACGGCGCGGGCGGCCGCCGAGGCCGTCCGGGTGACGTACGAGACCGACGACGGCTGCGACGTCCTGCTGCGGGCCGACCACCCGCGGCTGTACGAGCCGGAGACGGCCAACGGCGGGTACCCGGGGACGCGGGAACGCGGCGACTTCGAGGGGGCGTTCGCCGCCGCGCCGGTCACCGTGGACGCGACCTACCACGTGCCCCCGCTGCACAACCACCCGATGGAGCCGCACGCCTCGACCGCCCACTGGAGCGAGGGGCATCTGACGGTGTACGACTCCAGCCAGGGGGCCACCAAGGCGTGTGAGGACCTGGCCGCCCTCTTCAAGCTCGACAAGAGCGAGATCACCGTCGTCTCCGAACACGTCGGCGGCGGCTTCGGGTCCAAGGGGACGCCGCGCCCGCAGGTCGTCCTGGCCGTGATGGCCGCGCGCCACACCGGGCGGCCGGTCAAGGTCTCCGTGCCGCGCCGGGAGATGCCCGCGGTCGTCGGCCACCGCGCCCCGACGATCCAGCGGGTCCGGCTGGGCGCCGGCAAGGACGGCGTGATCACCGCGCTGTCCCACGAGAGCGCCACCCACACCTCGACCGTCACGGAGTTCGTCGAGCAGGCAGCGGTGCCCAGCCGCGTCATGTACACCTCGCCGAACAGCCGCACCGTGCACCGCGTCGTCCCGCTCGACGTACCGACCCCCTCGTGGATGCGCGCCCCGGGCGAGTGCCCCGGCATGTACGCCCTGGAGTCCGCCATGGACGAACTCGCCGTCCAGCTGGGCATGGACCCCATCGAACTGCGGATGCGCAACGAACCGGACACCGAGCCGGACAGCGACCGGGCCTTCAGCAGCCGGCACCTGGTGGGCTGTCTGCGCGACGGCTCCGAGCGGTTCGGCTGGCTGCCGCGCGACCCGCGCCCCGGTGTGCGGCGCGAGGGCGATCTGCTGCTCGGCACCGGGGTCGCCGCGTCCACCTACCCCGTCCTGATCGCCAGTTCCGACGCCGAGGCGCACGCCGACCGCGACGGCACCTTCCGGATCCGGGTGAACGCCACCGACATCGGCACCGGCGCCCGTACCGTCCTCGCGCAGATCGCCGCCGGCGCGCTGATGGCACCGGAGGACCGGGTGCACATCGAGATCGGCAACAGCGATCTGCCGCCCGCGATGCTGGCCGGCGGCTCGGCCGGCATCGGCTCGTGGGGCTGGGTGGTCCACAAGGCGTGTACGGCGCTGCGGGCGCGGCTGCGGGACCATGTCGGGCCGCTCCCGGCCGACGGGTTCACGGTCGCCGCCGACACCCGCCAGGAGACCTCCGAGCGGTCCCCGTACGCCCGGCACTCCTTCGGTGCCACGTTCGCCGAGGTGCAGGTCGACACCGTCACCGGGGAGGTGCGGGTGCGCCGCCTGATGGGCGTGTTCGCGACCGGCCGCATCCTCAACCCCCGTACCGCGCGCTCCCAGTTCGTCGGCGGGATGACCATGGGCCTGGGCATGGCGCTCACCGAGGGCAGCGAGGTGGACCCGGAGTTCGGCGGCTTCGCCGGCTGCGATCTGGCCGGCTACCACGTGCCGGCCTGCGCCGACGTGCCGCGGATCGAGGCGTACTGGGTCGAGGAGGAGGATCCGCATCTCAACCCCATGGGCAGCAAGGGCATCGGTGAGATCGGCATCGTGGGCACCGCGGCGGCCGTCACCAACGCCTTCTGGCACGCGACTGGAGTAAGGCTGCGCGACATCCCGCTCACCCCGGACAAGGTGCTGTCCCACTTGTGAGAGGGCCGTATCAGGTGAGCGCCGGGGGCTCCGGCGTGCCGTGAGCTGTTGCGGGCCCCCGGGGGCCGGGTCAGCATGACACATGACCCATACGTACCAGATGCTCACTCTTCGTGTTCGGGGTTCGTTGGTCCAACGAGGTGAAGGACGTGAGCCTCTCGCGGTGAGGAGCCACGACATGACACTTCCCAGCGACCGGCACTACACGGTCGAACTGCATGCATCGGCGGAACGCGTGCCCCAGATCCAGCGGATCCTGGCCGCGCACCTGAGGTATTGGGACCTCGAGCTCCATATCCCGCCCGTATGCCGGGGAGTGGCGGAACTCCTGACCAACGTCCATCGCCACATCGGCCCGGAGGCCCGCTGTGTGGTCGAACTCCGTTGGTCCGGCCGCAATCTGACGACCTCCGTCGCCGACGAGGGGCCGCGACTGCCGAAGCTGATGAGCGCCGCCGGGGGCGGGCTCTCCCGGGTCGCCGCGCTCAGCGACAGCTGGGGCACCTGCGGCACCCCCGACGGCAAGGTCATCTGGTTCACCCGGCGCGTCGAGGCGGCCCGCAGGACGCCGCTGGCCGGCCGCGCCCCGCTGCGCAGCGTGCCCGACGAGAAGGGCCAGCCGGTGGTTCCGCCGGCCGTACCGGCCGAGCCGCTCGCCGAGCCCGCCCGCCTCGCCTGAGACGGCCGCGACAGGGCGGGGCCACGGTCACCGAACCCGGCGAGGCGTCCGCCGCGGCGCGTCCCGGAACGCCTCGCCCACCGGCCGATATCCGCCCCTCGAAGGGTCGTTGACCCGGACGCCGGCCGTCCGCTGCGGTTACGATCGCGGCATGGCAACGGCCCGGAGCCTCAACTGCGTGCGGCGGCACCGCCCTTCGGCGGTCCCGTTCCCGCTGCTGTGGCTGGCCGCGCTGCTGCTCGGCGTGCTCATCGCCCACGGCGCGCGGATGGAGAGCGCCGAGGGCCATCCGGTGAGCGCGGTGCCGATCGCGGCCTCCACGGCCGCCAACGCCGGCACCTGGCTCGCGCCCGATGACGCCGGCGCCTGGCTCGCGCCCGTCTCCGCCGGCACCTGGTTCGCGTCCCACGCCGCCGGCCCCGTGGAGCATCCGCATCACCCCGGTGACCGGCACTCCGACGAGCTCTGCCTCTCCGGCCAGCCCCCGCAGGGCGCCCCATTGGCGTCCCCGTGCGCCCGCCCGCTGACCGCCCTGTCCCGGCCCGCGCCGGTACCGGTCCACCGCGGCCCCCTGCCCGGCGCCGCCGCCTCCCTTCCTCCGCCGAGCGGCGCCCCCGCCTCCGTCGTGCAGCAGGTCTAGATTCCGGCCACTTCCGGATCAGCCCTGCCGTTCCCGCCTGCCCGCGGCCCTGAGCGTGTGCTCCGGCCGTGCCGCGGCGGCAGCCCTACGGAGGCCCCGTGCCCTGCCGCGCCCTCGTTTTGTTCCGTACGCCGTTCGGTACGCCGTTCCGCATGTTGTCGCCCCGTGCGCCGTCGTCCCGTGCCTCGCCCCGCGTTCCGCTCCGGCTGACACCGCTGGTGCTGCTGTGCGTCGGCCTGCTGGCGGTGCTGTTCCCGTGTGCCACCGGTGCGGGTGGCCACCATCCTGCGGACGGTCCGCGGGCCGTCGCCGCCGCGCCGGGGCCGTCCTTACCCCCGGTGGCCGCGGCACCGGAGGCAGCGGCGGAGGAGGGCGGGCACCCGGCCGATGAGTGTCTGCCCGGGCCGTCCGGTCGGGTCCCGCAGGGACGTACCGCCGCGGGCGCGCCGGCGGCCGTCGCGCTGCCCGGTGTCCTCGGGGGAGCGGTGTGCGGAACGGGTCCCCAACTGGCCGGCGGGCGCGGGACGGACGCCTCGGCCGGGCCGGACCGGAGCGGCCGGGCGACTCTCCACGCCCTGTGCCGGTGCCGGAGATAGGAACCCGTGGCCGCGCCGGCCTGCCGTGCCGGCGCGGGACGAGCGTCCCTGTCCTCCCCACACCGAACGCGAGTGAGTCATGCACTCTCTTCCCACGACCACCGGCCACGTACTCCGCGGCCGCCCCGAACCCGGATCCGACGCACCGGTCCCGGTCCCGGCCCCGGCCCCGGCCCGCGCGATGAGCCCGGCCGCCCCCGCCGCCGGCATCCCCGGCCTGGTGGGCAACACCCCCGTGCTGTACGTCTCCGAGCCGCTCACCCCGCCCGGCCGCGGTTTCTGGGCCAAGCTCGAAGGCCGCAACCCGGGCGGCATCAAGGACCGGCCGGGCCTGCACATGGTCGAACGCGCCCGGGCCCGCGGCGAGTTGCGGCCCGGCGCCCGGATCATCGAATCCACCAGCGGCACCCTCGGCCTCGGCCTGGCGCTCGCCGGGATGGTCCACGGCCATCCGGTCAGCCTGGTCACCGACCCCGGTCTGGAACCCTCGATGACCCGGCTGCTGACCGCCTACGGCGCACACGTCGAGCTGGTCGCCGAACCGCACCCCACCGGCGGCTGGCAGCAGGCCCGCCGGGAACGGGTCGCCGAACTGCTCGCCGCCCACCCCGGGTCCTGGTGCCCCGACCAGTACCACAACCCCGACAACACCACCGCCTACCTGCCGCTGGCCCTCGAACTCGCCTCCCAGTTGGGCCACCTCGACGTCCTGGTGTGCAGCGTGGGCACCGGCGGACACTCCGCCGGCGTCTCCCGGGTCCTGCGCCAGCTCTACCCGGAACTCCGGCTGGTCGGCGTCGACACCATCGGCTCGACCATCTTCGGCCAGCCCGCCCGGCCCCGGCTGATGCGCGGACTGGGCTCCAGCATCTATCCGCGCAACGTCGCCTACGACCAGTTCAGCGAGGTGCACTGGGTCGCACCGGGCGAAGCGGTGTGGACCTGCCGCCGGCTGGCCTCCTCGCACTACGCCACCGGCGGCTGGAGCGTCGGCGCGGTCGCGCTGGTCGCCGGCTGGCTCGCCCGGACCGATCCGCCCGGCACCCGTATCGCGGCCGTCTTCCCGGACGGACCGCAGCGCTATCTGAGCACGGTCTACGACGACGAGTACTGCGCCGCCCACGGGTTGCTCGGCACCCCGCCGGCGGACGGGCCCGAGACCCTGCACCGGCCCGGGGAGCGGGAGGTGACGGCCTGGAGCCGGTGCGCCGAGGTCGTCGATCCGCTCGGGCTGCCCGGGTCGCCGGAGGTGGTCCGGTGAAGGGCACCCTCGCGCAGTGGCGTTCCTACGAGCGCAGCGCCCAGCTGCTGATGGTCAATCAGTTCACCATCAATCTGGGCTTCTACATGCTGATGCCCTATCTGGCCGCGCATCTGTCCGGCACGCTCGGCCTGGCCGGCTGGCTGGTCGGACTGGTGCTGGGAGTACGGAACTTCAGCCAGCAGGGGATGTTCCTGGTGGGCGGCACCCTGGCCGACCGGTTCGGCTACAAGCCGCTGATCGTGGCCGGCTGTGTGCTGCGCACGCTCGGCTTCGCGACGCTCGGCCTGGTGGACTCGCTGCCGGCGCTGCTCGCGGCGTCCGCGGCGACCGGGCTGGCCGGGGCGCTGTTCAATCCGGCCGTCCGGGCCTATCTGGCGGCCGCGACCGGGGACCGCAGACTGGAGGCGTTCGCCCTCTTCAACGTCTTCTACCAGGCGGGGATCCTGCTCGGCCCGCTGGTCGGCATGGTGCTGACCGGCGTCGGGTTCCGGGTCACCTGCCTGGTGGCGGCGGGGGTCTTCGCGCTGCTGAGCGTCGTGCAGATCCGTGCGCTGCCGGCCCGCGGCGGCCGGGCGGAACGGGACCGCGCCGCCGGCCGGCACACCGGCGTGCTCGCCCAGTGGCGGGGCGTCCTGGCCAACCGGTCGTTCCTGCTCTTCTCCGGTGCCATGACCGGCTCGTACGTGCTGTCCTTCCAGGTCTACCTGGCGCTGCCGCTGGAGGTGAAACGGCTGGGCGGCGAGGGGCCGTTCGGCACCGCGGCGGTGGCCGCGCTGTTCGCCGTCTCGGGGCTGAGCACGATCCTGGGGCAGACCCGGGTGACCCGCTGGTGCAAGGCCCGGATGCCGGCCGGACGGGCGCTCGCCGCGGGGCTGCTGACCATGGCGCTGGCGTTCCTGCCGCTGCTGGCCGCCACCGCGCTGCCGGTCCCGGACGCCGGCCCCGGGCGCTGGGCGCTCGCGGCCGTACCGCCGGCGCTGTCCGCGCTGCTGCTCGCGGTCGGCACGATGATCACCTACCCGTTCGAGATGGACACCATCGTCCGGCTCTCCGGTGACCGCCTCGTCGCCACGCATTACGGGCTCTACAACACCTTCTGCGGAATCGGGATAACCCTGGGCAATCTGCTGACCGGTGCCGCCCTGGACGCCTCCCGGTCGGCCGGGCTGCCCGCCCTGCCCTGGCTCGCCCTCCCCGCGCTCGGCCTGGCGTGCGGCGCCGCCCTCCTCGGGCTGCACCGCACCGGCCCCGGTCACCCCACGGCCCCCGCGCCGCCCCTCCCGGCCGTTCCGGCCGCTCCGACCAGGGAGTTCGCTGCCCGTACGGCGATCCGACACACATGTGTCACCCCCCCTTCCCTGAGGCTCGTTCCTCTTGGGACACTTCGCTGACGCCCGTCATCGCACGGCACCTCACACAACCGAACAGCTCTGTCTCCCAATTCACCCACCACCCCCACATATCGCGAGGTCCTCAGACTCATGCCTGAACTCAATCGGCGGCGTTTCCTCCAGATCGCCGGCGCCACCGCGGGTGCCTCCGCACTGTCGAGCAGCATCGCCCGCGCCGCTGCCATCCCCGCCACGCGCCGCTCCGGCTCCATCAACGACATCGAGCACGTCGTGGTGCTCATGCAGGAAAACCGTTCCTTCGACCACTACTTCGGCACGATGAAGGGCGTCCGCGGCTTCGGTGACCCGCGCCCGGTGACGCTGTCCAGCGGCAAGCCGGTGTGGCACCAGCCCGACGGCGGCAAGGAGGTGCTGCCCTTCCACCCCGACGCCGAGGACCTCGGCATGCAGTTCATCGCCGGCCTCGACCACGACTGGGCGGGCGGCCACAAGGCGTTCAACAACGGCGCCTACGACCAGTGGGTGCCGGCCAAGAGCGAGCGCACCATGGCGTACCTCAAGCGGCAGGACATCCCGTTCCACTACGCGCTCGCCGACGCCTTCACCATCTGCGACGCCTACCACTGCTCGTTCATCGGTGCCACCGACCCCAATCGCTATTACATGCTGTCGGGGCACGTGGGCAACGACGGCAAGGGCGGCGGGCCGGTCCTGGGGAACCAGGAACTCGGGTACGACTGGACGACCTACGCCGAGCGCCTGGAAACGGCCGGGGTCTCCTGGAAGGTTTACCAGGACATCGGTGACGGCCTGGACGCGGCCGGCGGGTGGGGCTGGATCGACGACGCCTACCGCGGCAACTACGGCGACAACTCGCTGCTCTTCTTCAACCAGTACCGCAACGCCAAGCCCGGCGACCCGCTCTACGACAAGGCGCGCACCGGCACCAACGCCAAGGCCGGCGACGGCTACTTCGACCGGCTCAAGGCCGATGTCAAGGCCGGCAAGCTGCCGCAGGTTTCCTGGATCGCCGCCCCCGAGGCATTCTCGGAGCACCCCAACTGGCCGGTGAACTACGGCGCCTGGTACATCTCGCAGGTCCTGGACGCGCTGACGTCCAACCCCGAGGTGTGGAGCAAGACCGCCCTGTTCATCACCTACGACGAGAACGACGGCTACTTCGACCACGTCGTTCCGCCGTACGTCCCGTCCTCCGCGTCGCAGGGCCTGTCCACCGTGGACACCGCCCTGGACTACTTCCCGGGCAACGCGTCCTACTCCGCCGGGCACTACGGCCTGGGCCAGCGCGTGCCGATGCTCGTCGTCTCCCCGTGGAGCACCGGCGGCTTCGTGAACTCCGAGGTCTTCGACCACACGTCGATCATCCGCTTCATGGAGCGGCGCTTCGGCGTGCACGAGCCGAACATCTCGCCGTGGCGGCGCGCGATCTGCGGCGACCTCACCTCCGCCTTCGACTTCCGCGGCAAGGACACCGACCCCGCGCGGCTCCCGGACACCGACGGCTACCAGCCGAAGGACAACCAGCGGCACCCCGACTACGTCCCCAAGGCGCCCGCCAACCCCGCCCTGCCCAAGCAGGAGGCCGGCTCGCGCCCCACCCGGCCGCTGCCCTACGCCCCGCTGGTGGACGGCTCCGCCGACCCGGCGGCAGGGAAGTTCACCCTCACCTTCAGCGCGGGTAACGCGGCCGGCGCGTGCTTCCACGTCCGGTCGGGCAACCGCACCGACGGGCCCTGGACGTACACCACGGAGAAGGGCAAGAAGATCTCCGACACCTGGAACACGAAGTACTCCAAGGACGCCTACGACCTGTCGGTGTTCGGCCCGAACGGCTTCCTGCGGACCTTCCAGGGCCCCGGCAGGACCGCCGGTCCCGAGGTGACGGCGCGCCACGACAAGGCGACCGGCAACCTCAAGCTCACCCTGAAGAACGCCGGCAGCGCCGACTGCCACCTCACCGTCACCAACGCGTACGGCGGCGCCAAGGAGACGTTCAAGGTGCGCGCCGGCGCCACCGTCGAGCACACCGTGGAACTGCGGGCCAGCAAGCGCTGGTACGACCTGACGGTGGTGTCCGACACCGACCGTACGTTCCTGCGTCGCCTGGCCGGCCACGTCGAGACCGGCGCGGTCGGCGTCAGCGACCCGGCCCTCATCACCGGCTGACCGCACACCGGACGGGGCGCCCGCCGCACGCGCGGGCGCCCCGTCACGGCACGTCCACCGGGGCGACGCCCGGTGACACGCGCGCCCTTACGCGCCGATGGCCTGCCCCCGACGGCCCGTCAGCTCCTAGCGTGGCGACCACAAGCGGCCAGAGCGGACCGAAGGGAACCACGTGCGCTACACACTGTTCGGCAGGACCGGCCTGCGGGTGAGCGAGCTGAGCCTGGGGACGATGACGTTCGGCGAGGAATGGGGCTGGGGCACCCCCAAGGACACCAGCGCCCGGATCCTGAACGCCTACGCCGACGCCGGCGGCAACTTCCTCGACACCGCCAACAACTACACCGAGGGCTCCTCCGAGCGGATGCTGGGGGAACTCCTGGAGGGCCGCCGGGACGCCTTCGTCCTGGCGAGCAAATACACCTGCGTCACGCGCAAGGGTGACGCGAACGCGGCGGGCAATCACCGCAAGAACCTGATCCGCTCGGTCGAGGACAGCCTCGCGCGGCTGCGGACCGACCACCTCGACGTGCTGTGGGTGCACGCCCGGGACAACTTCACCCCGGTCGAGGAGGTCATGCGGGCGCTCGACGACGCGGTGCGGGCCGGCAAGGTCCTCTACGTCGGCGTCTCCGACTGGGCGGCCTGGGAGATCGCCCAGGCCAACACCCTGGCCGAACTGCGCGGCTGGACCGCCTTCGCCGGCTCGCAGCTGCGCTACAACCTGCTGGAGCGGACCCCGGAGCGGGAACTGCTGCCGCAGGCCCGCGCCTTCGACCTGGCCGTACTGGCCTGGGCGCCGCTGGCGGCCGGCAAGCTCACCGGCAAGTACCGCCGCGGCGAGCGGGGCCGGCTCACCGTCGTCGAGTCCGAGGTCGCCCGGGACCACAACGCGGAGGAGACCATCGGCGCGGTGCTGGAGGTCGCCGAGCAGGGCGGCTGGAGCCCGGCGCAGGTGGCGCTGGCCTGGCTGCGCGGGCGGCCCGGCAACATCATCCCGATCATCGGCGCCACCAAGGAGAGCCAGCTCGCCGACAACCTCGCCAGCGTCGATGTGGAGCTGGACCCGGACGCCAGGGACCGGCTCGACCGGGTGAGCGCGGTGCCGCTGGGCTTCCCGCACGACTTCCTCCGGGAGCCGGGCATCCTGGACACCGTCTACGGCGACCGCTGGCCGGACATCGAGGACCGGCGCTCGACCTACCGCCGCACGGCCGACGGGATCCGCTGACCGACCCGCCTTCCGGCCCGGCCGGGGCCGGAAGGCACCGCATCTTCGGTGACTACTTCAGGGCGCTCCGCTGCTGCCACTGCTGCCAGGTCTCCTGCCAGACCTCCAGGCCGTTGCCGACGTCGGTCTTGTTGGGGTTGGAGGTGCCCTTCACCTCGACCGTGGAGCCGATGGTCAGGAAGTCGTAGACCTTCTTGGCGTCCGAGGTGGTCATGCCGAAGCAGCCGTGGCTGTTGTTGACCACACCGATGGACTTGTTCCACGGGGCGGAGTGCAGGAAGGTCCCGGACGCGGTGAGGTGGGTGACCCACTGCGAGTCCAGCATCCACTCGCTGCCGTGGCCGATGGTGGCCGAGTCCATCGTCTCGGCGGCGTTCTTGCTGCGGACGGTGTGCACGCCGCCGCGGGTCGGGTCCTGCGGGGAGCCGGCCGAGCCGGTGACGCTGCCGACGTTCTTGCCGTCCTCGTACATCGTCAGGCGGTGCCCCGGCACGTCGATGACGGCCTTGCGGTCGGAGCCGATGGTGAAGCCGAAGTTGTAGTCGCGGGCGAACCAGCCGCCGGTGTCGCCCGAATTGATGCCGGACAGTGCGCCCTTGACCGAGACCTTGGTGCCGCTCGGCCAGTAGTCCTTGGGGCGCCAGTCGATCCGGTCCTTGCCGGAGTAGTCCTTGACCCAGCCCCAGGCGCCGGTGACCTTCGGCTGGGTGGTGACCTTCAGTGCCTTCTCGATCTCGGCGCGCCGGTCCTTGGCTATCGGGTGGTCGAAGAGGACCGATATCGGCATTCCGGTGCCGACGGTCTGGCCGCCGCCCGGGGTGTTGGTCAGCTTGTTGATCTTGTCGGCCTTCTCGGTGGTGAAGGTCGAGCTGGCCGCGGCCTTCCGGCCCTGGTCGGAGGTCGTCCGGGTCCGTACGGTGTAGGTCGTCGCCGGCCTGACCTTGCCGTCGGAGGTCCATGACGTGCCGTCACCGGACATCCGGCCGTCGACCGTGCCGCCCTTGTCGTCCTTGACGTCGACCGAGGTGAGCTTGCCGCCGGCGGCCCGTACGGATATCGCCGAGCCGAGCTTGGCCGCCTTGCTGCCCGCGGCCGGTGTGACGGTCACCTTGGCCGGCGGTTCGTCGGCCTTGGTCGAGCCGGCGCCGCCGCCGCACGCGGTCAGCAGACCGCCCGCCGCTGCGAGGACGGGTATCAACCGGGCGGGGTGGCGACGGAGTGCGGCGTGCACGGGGGTCCCTCCAAAGCAGAACGCTGACAGTGGCGGGGCCCGGCCCTGGGAAGGGGGGAACCGTCAAGGCTGCCCATGCACCCGCCGCCTATGCAGAGGGTGTGTCCGCTGTGGAGGTTGTCCGTCGCGCCGTAATTTCAGGACACGGTTCGATATCGCGCGGTGTGCGGTGGCCGCAGCGAGTGGTGTGCGGTGGCCGCGTCAGCTGGCCGGGGCCGGGGTCTCCCCGCCACCGCCCGGTTGGGACCCGCTTCCCGACGATCCGCCACCGGTGGAGGAACCGCCCGTTGTGGAACCACCCGGGGTGGAGCCGCCGGGCGACTCGCCGCCCGTGGACGATTCGCCGCCGGTCGTGCCCTCACCGGGGGTGCTCGGTGTCTCGGGCGTCGTCCCGCCCTCGGAGCTGGAGCCACCACCGGTGCTGCTCTCCGGCGGGGACGAACCACCGGAGGGCGGCGTGCCCGGTTCCGTCGTCGGGGAACCCGGTGCGGTCTCGCCCGGCGAGGGCGGTCCGTACGGGCCCATCGAGGCCGGGGGACCGCTGGGCGTCTCCTCCGGCGGGGCCGACGAGTGGTCACCGGCCGCGCCGGTGTCGCCCCTCGGCCGCTTGAACCACTGGCCGGTCTTCGGGTTCCGCAGGGTGAATTCCTGGACCTCGGACTTGGCGGGCTTGACGACGACCGCGTTGGTCGCCTGGTAGCCGGGCCAGGTCTCGCCGGTCGTCTTGGCGCCCTTGGCCAGCGCCTCCGGCTCGGTCAGCGGATTGCCGCACTTGCAGCGCACCCGCGGGACCCCGTAACTGTCGACCAGGACGGCGGTGCCGGCCTGCAGGACCGACTGGAAGGGGTACGCCTTGCCGTCCTTGTAGCCGTGGTTGGTGACCCGGGTGTCGTAACCCAGCTGTACCGGCGTCATCGACCGCAGGTACGACGGGACGTCACCGGGCGCCTTGTTCAGCACCTCGGCGAACGCCTGCCGTTTCGCCGGCTGGTCCTGCAGGTACTTGATCTGCTTCTCGACGTCGCAGCTCGCGGTGTGCTCGGTCCCGCCGTAGAGGCCCGGCATCGAGCCGGCGATCCGGGCGTTGGTGCCTTGGGAGGGCTTCACGGGGCGGGCCGAAGGGGCCGCACCGGACTCGTTCGCCGTGGACTTGGTGACGGGGTTCTGGCCGGTCGCGCCGGCCGGTTCGGCGAACAGCTCGGCCGAGGCGGAGCCGCCGCCCGGCCGGGTGAGCACGAGCGTGATGATCACCGCCGCGACGACGGCGGCAGCCACGATGGCGATGCGGGGCGCGGAGCGCCACCAGGGGCCGCCGCCCCCGGCTCCGCCGCCCCAGCCGCCGCCCCCGCCGCGGTCGCCCGGGGGCCTCGGCCCTTCCGGCCCGCTGGGTTGCGGTTGCGGTTGCGGGCGCCAGGCTCCGGAGCCCACCTGTGTCGGTTCGTGCGAGGGCCCGGACGGCCGGCCCGAGAGGGGGCCCGTGGGCGGCCCCGTGGGGTGACTGTCGGGCGGCGGTGAAGATGTCACGGGTCCCTCTTCCGGCACAGGGCCATCCGGCCATGCGGATGTGGTGCTTTTTATTCCCCTTATAGGCAATTGTCTGCCTCAGATCGCCGCCGTCCGCAAGCCGGGCGACGCAGGCGTGCTCAGACCCGCGTGCTCAGGGGTGACGGCGGTCCCACGGGGGCTTGCCTACGGTGGCGGGCACGTTCGACTGATGAGGTAATTGCGGCAGTTGTCGCGATCACTGGATGCCGGGGAAGGCGAGGAGGCACCGCGTGAGCCAGATCCGAGGCCCCGCTCCGGCCGGTCCCGGACCGGTCCGCCCCGGCGGCGTACCGCCCGCCCTCCGGGCCTGGGCGCAGGCCCTCGGTACGGCCGCGGCCGGCCTCGTGACCATGATCGTGGTCGCCGCGCTCGGCCTGTGGGCGGCCGGCGCCACGAACCTGCCGGGCGGTGCGTTCCCCTCGGTGGTCGCGGCCACCGTCGTGGTCGCCGCCGGCGGCTCGGTCGGCCTGACCGGTGACGCCGGGATCATCGCCGAGGCGGCCGCCGCGCTCGACGTCGTACCGCTGTCGGTGACGCTGGCCGGTGCGCTGGTGACCGCCGCCGTCTTCCTGCTGCCGCTGCGTCACCGGGCGGTGGCCGGCACCGCGGAACTGCTCGCCCGGGTCGCCCGTACGGCCGTGTGCTGGCTGGTCCTGTTGCTGCTGATCGCGCTCGCGGCCCGGCACAGCTTCCAGATCTCGGTGGGCAACGAGCTCGCCGACGAGATCGGCGCCGAACTGGGCACCACCCCCACCGTCGGCTTCCGCCCCGACCTCGGCGCGACGCTGGGCTTCGGCCTGTTGTGGGTGCTGGCGGTGCTCGCGCTGACCTTCCTGGTCTCCCGCCGCGCCCCGCTCTCCGCCCGGCTGCTGCACCATCAGGACTCGCTCCGGCCGCCCGCCTTCGCCATGGTGCTGACCCTGCTGGTCTACGTGGCGATCGCGCTGGTCGTCGCCCTCATCGAGCTGATCACC
Source organism: Streptomyces sp. NPDC059649 (assembly GCF_042734445.1). Lineage (NCBI taxonomy): Bacteria > Bacillati > Actinomycetota > Actinomycetes > Kitasatosporales > Streptomycetaceae > Streptomyces > Streptomyces sp. NPDC059649. The sequence continues at coordinate 6,702 of NZ_JBHWDV010000005.1, read as the reverse complement.
GGCGACCATCCGGCGGACACCCTCGCGGTGGTCTTCCTCGGGCTGCCCAACCTCGCCTGGATGGCGCTCGGCATCGGGACCGGCGGCGGCTGGACCGGGCATATCGACAAAGCGATCGGGCTGCCCCTGCCGCAGGTCCTGGACCGGGTACTGCGCACCCACGAGCAGGGCACCCTCGACCTCGGCTCGCTCGCCGAACAGGACGGCCGCGCCTGGTGGCTGCCGGTGATCGCGGCCGTGGTCCTGCTGACCGCCGCGTTCCTGGCCGCGGTCCGCTCGCCGGCCCGGCTGCCGGCCTGGCGGCACGCCGTGGACCTGGCGGTGGCGCTCGCGCTGACCCTGTTCGTCGTCGGCATGCTCACCCGGATCTACGCCCACTACGGGCTCTCCCTGATCGGCATCGGCGACCTCGGCGGCAACCTGGGCGGCGAGGTCACCCTGCAGCCCCAGCTCCTCCGGCTGGTGGGGGTGGGCGCCGCCTGGGGGCTGGTCACCGGCTTCCTCGGCAGCCTGCTGGCCCGGGGCGTACGACACCGCGGCGAGGTACGGAACAACGGCCCGGGCCGCCGCCCGGCAGGCCGCTGAGGCCTGTGCGAGGGGTCGGGCCTCAGTGCGTCCGGCCCCGGAACACCGGGGCCGCCCAGCGCGGCGGGGGCGGCGGGTGCCGGGTGTCCCGGTCCAAAGGCGGGCCGTCGGTCGCGGTGTCCCCGGTCTGCCGGGAGATCACTGTCGGCGGATGGTCCTGCGGAGCTTGCGGTGCCGCCGGTTCCGTCCGCCCGGCCGCGCGCACCGCCGCCACGAAGCCCCGGCAGGTCTCGTACCGGTCGTCCGGCGCCTTGGCCAGCGAGCGGGTGAAGACCGGGTCGACGGCCGGCGGCAGATCCGGCCGCAGGGTGGTGAGGACCGGCGGCGCGGCGTTCATGTGGGCCCACAGCAGCGCCATGTCGTCCTCCCGCCGGAACGGCGGCGCCCCGGTCAGCATCTCGAAGACCACACAGGCCAGGCTGTAGACGTCGCACCGGCCGTCCACCGGCCGGCCCGAGATCTGCTCGGGCGCCACGTAGTCCAGCGTGCCGACGAACTGGCCGACCCTGGTGAGCCCGGTCAGCGACAGCGACTTCTTCGTCAGCCCGAAGTCGGTCAGATAGGCGTGCTCGGGGCGGTCGCTGTCGGTCCCCTCGGCGATCAGGATGTTGCCCGGTTTGACGTCCCGGTGCACCAGGTCGTGCGCATGCGCCGCGTCCAGCGCGGAGGCCACCTGCAGCGCGATCCGGCACGTGGTCTCCAACGAGAGCGGCCCCTCCCGGGCCAGCAGCGCCGCCAGGTCCTTGCCCTGGACGTACCGCATGGCGATGTAGAGCATGCCCTCGGTCTCGCCGGCCTCGAAGACCGGCACGATGTGCGGATGGTCGATCGCCGCGGCCACCCGCGACTCGTGCGCGAACCGCTGCCGGAAGCTGTCGTTGCGGGCGAGCTCGGGCGCCAGCAGCTTCACCGCCACGGTCCGGCCCAGCCGCAGGTCCTCCGCCCGGTAGACCACCGCCATGCCGCCCCGGCCGATCTCGTCCTGCAGCAGGTACTCGGCGATCCGGCGCCCGCGCAGCCCCGACGAGTCGGGCGCCGTGGTGCGCGACCGGTCCCGCTCGTCCGGTGCGCCGTTCACAGGTACTCACCCGGCGGGGGAGTGGCCGACTGGGAGGTGGCCGGTGTGTCGTCCGCGCTGCCCTGCGACGACGGCCGGGCCCCCACCGCGTACGTCTGCAACGACACCCCGTCGCAGTAGCACCACCGCTCGTGCCGGGCGTCGTACAGCCAGATCGCGTCGCCGTCCACGACCACCCCGATCCGTTGGCCCCGGGTCCGCTCGGTGAACGATTCGCCGTCCAGCTGACCGGCCGCCAGCTCCTCGACCAGCCGCCGGTAGTGCACCAGCGCGCCCTCCGCCGCGCCCAGCAGCGGCCGCGGGTCCGCGGTCCGGGCGGCGGGCTGCGCGGCGGACGGCGGATCGCGCGGGATCGACAGCAGCAGCCGCCCGTCCACCCAGGCCGACCAGCCGTTGGAACACAGGGCCAGTGCCCAGTCGCCGCGCCGCTCCAGGACCTGGACCGGCAGCAGCGGATCGAGCGGCGCGCTGGGCATGGTGGCGTCCGGGGCCGACCAGGTCGCCATACCCTCCGGTGGGACGACATGACTGGGGAGGAACGCGGGGGCGGTCACAGGCGGCTCCTCGCTGCTACTCGCGCATGATCTCGGGTTCGTGCCGCCGCAGCAGCCGGGTGACCACGAAGCCCGCGACCAGCGAGAGCACGACCATCATGCCCATGTCGAGCAGCCAGATCCCCGCGGTGTGCCGGAACAGCGGGTCCGCGGTGAGGTTGTCCGGAATCAGCCGGTGCAGGTCGATGGTGCCCGCCATGGCACCCAGCGCCCACCGCGAGGGCACCAGCCACGCCAGCTGCTCCAGCCCCGGCACGCCGTTCAACTTCAGCAGCGCACCGCAGAACACGACCTGGACGATCGCGAGGAGGACCAGCAGCGGCATGGTCACCTCCTCCTTGCGCACCAGCGCGGACACCACCAGGCCGAGCATCATCGCGGTGAACGCCAACAGCGCCACGGCGAGGATGATTTCGACCAGGGCGGGCAGCAACACCCCTTTTCCGCCCGGCACGTTCAGTTTGACCCCGGTCAGTGCGACCAGCGTCAGCACCACCGCCTGGACGACCGTGATCAGCCCGAGCACCAGCACCTTGGACATCAGGTACGCCGAGCGGGACAGGCCGACGGCTCTCTCCCGTTGGTAGATCGTCCGTTCCTTGACCAGTTCGCGCACCGCGTTGGCGGCGCCGGTAAGCACCGCCCCGACGCACAGGATCAGCAGGGCGTTGAGCGCGCTGTCCGGCGTGAGCGCGGACCCGGCCAGGGCGTGCGCCATCGCGCCCATCACGAACGGCAGCGCCACCATGATGATCAGGAAGGTCCGGTCCGCGGTCAGCGCCGCCGCGTACCGGCGCACCAGCGTGCGCAGCTGGGCGCCCCAGCTCTGTGGTTTGTGCGCGGCCACCGACCCGGCCGGCGCCTCCGGGACGCGCGGCGGCTGGTGGGTGTCCATCGCGATGTAGCGCCGGTGCTGCGGCGAGGCCCGGTAGGTGCCCGCCCAGTCCCTTTCCCGTTCGTTCTCGAAGGCCTCGAACGCCTCCGGCCACTGGCTGAACCCGAAGTACTGCAGCGCCTCCTCCGGCGGCCCGTAGTACGCGATGGTGCCGCCCGGTGCCAGGACCAGCAGCCGGTCGCAGACGTCCAGGCTGAGCACGCTGTGGGTGACGACGATGACCGTACGGCCGTCGTCCGCCAGGCCGCGCAGCATGTGCATCACCGACCGGTCCATCCCGGGGTCGAGCCCGGAGGTCGGCTCGTCGAGGAAGAGCAGCGACGGCTTGGTGAGCAGCTCCAGGGCCACGCTGACCCGCTTGCGCTGTCCGCCCGACAGGCTGTGGATCGGCTGGTCCACCCGGGCGTCCAGGCCCAGTTCGTGGATCACCTCCGCCACCCGGGCCTGCCGTTCGGCCCTCGCGGTGTCCTCGGGGAAGCGCAGCTGTGCGGCGTAACCGAGCGCCCGGCGCACGGTCAGCTGCAGGTGCAGGATGTCGTCCTGGGGCACCAGCCCGATGCGCTGGCGCAGCTCGGCGTAGTCGCGGTAGAGGTCGCGGCCGTCGTAGAGGACCGTGCCGTCGTCCGCGGGACGCAGGCCGGTCAGCGCGTTGAGCAGCGTCGACTTGCCCGCGCCGCTCGGGCCGACCACGGCGAGCAGCGTCTTCTCACCGACCGGGAAGGACACCCGGTCCAGCAGCGTCTTCTCCGTCCGGTGGCCACCGTCGACCCGGACGGTCAGGTCCTGGACGTCCAGTGAGACCTCGCCGGTGTCGATGAACTCTTGCAGTTCGTCGCCGACCAGCGCGAACGCGGAGTGGCCGATGCCGACGATGTCGCCGGGGATCAGCGGGGCCCGGTCGACCGGCTGGCCGTTGAGGTAGGTGCCGTTGTGGCTGCCCAGGTCGATGATCTCGAAGCCTTCGGGGCCGGCCCGCAGCTCGGCGTGCCGGCGGGAGACCGACAGGTCGTCGACGACCAGGTCGTTGTCGGGCGCGCGGCCGATCCGGGTGGTCCGGGCGGCCGGGATCGGCCGTACGGAACTGGGGCTGCGGAAGGTGTGGGTGCCGGCGGGGTGCGAGACCGCGGACGGCCGCCCGACCGGCTCCGGACGGGGCACCTGGGAGAGCACCGCGCAGGGCCCGTCGGCCGGGTTCCCGAACCGGATCACGCTGCCCGGCCCGACCCCGGACTCCTGGACCCGCCGCCCGTCCGCGAAGGTGCCGTTCGTACTGCCCTCGTCCCGCACCGTCCAGTGGCCGGCCTCGGCCCGCAGCACCGCGTGGTGCCAGGAGACCCGGGCGTCGCTCAGCACGACCTCGCTCTGCGGGTCCCGTCCCACGTGGTAGACCCGGCCGGGATTCATGACCTGGGTGCCGCCGTCGGACTCGACGACGAGCTCGGGCGCGGTGGGCGTCTCCGGCCGCTCAGCCATACCAGAATTTTACGGCGACGGCCCGGGCCGCGCCCGTCCGCGCACCTCCGCCGCTCTCTTCCCATATCGCCGCCATCACCGACAAAAGCCCCGCAAGACCGCCACCCAAAACGGGAATTCACGCAGTGATCCGGTTTTATGGCCGCGAAGGCAACCTTTATCGGTGCTTTATGCGAGCGAACGCCGCCGGTTACTCGCGAGGAAGGGTGAAGGTCAACTAAGGTGAGCGATTCCGATTGGTCGCCACCCGCAAATTCCATGGAAATGCCGGACTTTGCTGCGCTGATCGAAGGAAGTCCTGCCGAACCAGGACCAATGTGCAGCGCAGGGCTACGTGGTGTCGGCAACACCGGTCAAACGTCGGCTTTGTAAGACCCAGCCGGCCCGTCCGTTCACCGGGACGCGACGGCGCCGGTCCTTCTTATTCACCTACCTCGTGAAGGCAAGGCAGAGATGGCACGAGTCTCCCGACAGTATTCCCCGCAGTTCCCGGACCAGGGAACGCATCCGGTCGACGAGGTGCTCCCCGTCGGCAAACTCACCCTCTACGGTTTCCAGCACGTCCTCGCCTTCTACGCGGCCGCGGTCATCGTCCCGATCCTGCTCGGGAACGCCCTGAAACTCTCCCACGACCAGCTCGTCTACCTGATCAACGCGGACCTGTTCACCTGTGGCATCGCCTCGATCATCCAGGCCCTCGGCGTCTGGAAGATCGGCGCCAAGATGCCGCTGGTCCAGGGCGTCACCTTCACCGCCGTCTCCCCGATGATCGCCATCGGCCAGGGCGCGGGCGGCGGCACCGCGGGGCTGCTCGTCGTCTACGGCGCGGTGATCACCGCGGGCATAGCGACCTTCCTCTTCGCACCGTTCTTCAGCAAGCTGGTGAAGTACTTCCCGCCGGTCGTGATCGGCACCATCCTCACCATCATCGGCATGACGCTGATACCGCAGGCCCTGCAGGACGCGGCCGGCGGTGCGCAGCTGATCGGTAAGCCGGAATTCGGCGACCTGAAGAACCTCGGATACGCGCTGGGCACCCTGCTGTTCATCCTCGCCGTGGTCCGGATCGGCAAGCCGTACCTGAGCAGCCTCGCCGTGCTGCTCGGCCTCGTCGGCGGTACCGCGGTCGCCTGGGCCTTCGGTGATGTGGATTTCAGCGGGGTGCAGAATGCCGACTGGTTCGGGGTCAGCACGCCCTTCCACTACGGACTGCCGAAGTTCGAGCCGTTCCCCATCATCGCGATGGTCGTCGTCATGCTGATCACGATGGTGGAAACCACCGGTGACGTCTATGCCATCGGGGAGATCACCCGGAAGCGGGTGGACAACGACACGGTCGCCCGGGCACTGCGCGCGGACGGTGTCGCGACCCTTCTCGGCGGCATTTTCAATTCCTTCCCCTACGTGGCGTTCGCCGAGAACATCGGTCTGGTGCGGATGTCCAAGATCATGAGCCGGTTCGTCGTGGTCGCGGCCGGTGTCTTCATGATCGCCCTGGGACTGCTGCCGAAGGTCGGCAGCCTGGTCGCCGCGATCCCGCATCCGGTCCTCGGCGGTGCGGCGATCTCCATGTTCGGCATGGTCGCCACCGTCGGCATCCAGATCCTCGGCAAGGCGGACCTGCGCGAGGAGCGCAATGCGCTGATCCTGGCGGTCAGCCTCGGCGCCGCGATGCTGCCGACCGCCGTCGCCCCGTTCTTCGACCGGATGCCGGACGGTCTCCGGGCCGTTCTCAACAGCGGGATCACGCTGGGCGGTCTGACCGCGATCCTGCTGAACCTGCTCTTCAACGTCTTCACCCGGCGCAACACGGTGGAGATCGACTGGGACAACATCGAGGACGACGCGGAGGAGCCGGCGGACGCCGGGTACCCGTCGCCGGGCGACCAGGAGCCGGTGGGCCCCGCCGACCCGCTGGGCTTCCCCGGCCCGGCGGCCGCCCCGTACGACCCGCAGGGCTCGGTCGCGCACTTCCCGACCGACCCGGCCCGGCACTTCCCGCCCGGCCCCCGGCGCCCGCAGGGACCCCAGCACCCGCAGGACCCCCAGGGCCCGCACTGGGGCCGCTGAGCGCACCCCTGGACGCGCGGCGGGCGGGGAAGGGCCCGCACCCCTCC